>NZ_JACFRE010000006.1:0-206956 GCF_016101085.1 Gilliamella sp. W8123 | reverse complement strand
TTTTTGGTTGTTTGAGTTTCGGACGTTTGTTGTTTTGTGGTTGTTTCTATACGGTGATTACGTCCGAGTTAAGAGGGTTGGCGCCAACCCTCTTTACCATCTCCCGCGGCGACCACGCAAGTGGTCACTGCGTGACTGCCTTCCGCCTGCGTTCGCTTTTAACGCTCCTTGCCAAACATCCCTGTTTGCCATGCTAACCTCACTCAGTTGTCAGCACGTTGCGAATGTCGCACCACAAAATCGCTTTTATTGCCCACTTTGTCAGCCTTATTGCCTTGGCTGGGCAATGATTGTTTAACGTCCTAACGTTATTTTTCTATCCTCAGCTTCAATACCTAAGAACTAAGAAATAATAGCTAAGGATAGACACAGGCTCCGCCGCCCCTTATGGAGTTGTACCAATCATCGTAAGACATCGAACCATAACGCGTGTTAACATAAAAAAACCTTTGAGTACTAACTACCATATCTTGCGTCCAATATTTAAACGTCCAAGTGCCGCCGGCGCCGGAGCCGAGGCCGGGAAAATTGGCACCAAAGTAAGTCTCCACCATCCCCCATTCCGCGAAAAATCCTCCACCAATGTGACGCTGGTACCAACCATCAGGTGACGAAGGCGTTGCCTCTACTAGACCGTTACAAGCGTCTCCTGAATTAAGTTCCCGACAAGACGCATTAGTTAAATCCCTGACATTTGGGAGATGGTATCCAATATTATTACACCAAGATTCCACACTAGAATGGTTCTTTTCATTATTACCACTATTAACAAACCACTGCTTTAACTCAAATCCATATTTGACCACCGCATTACCACTGCTATCACGACCGACTAACTCAAATACCTGCGGTAAAGATGGTCTGTCGACTCTATCTGGATTTTCTGAGTACCATTGATTAGGGTCTGTAACGGCAGGACCAGTTAGGGTGACTTTAACGCTGGTATTTGTTGAATCGGTCATCGTCGCCGTAATACCACCATGAGAAACCGTAGCCCAAGATAAGGCCTGATTACTACCACCAATATCTAAATCAAAATACAAATTATTAGCACCAGTAGTCGGGAAGTTTAAACCATAAGACGATGGCGTAACTGACTGTGGTAGAAAACCATTACGCCCTTGATAAATGGCATCAGAAAGATTACTCCCAATCCCCCATAAGTCAGGTCTTGCAAAACAAATCACTGGCGATGCCTTAGGATTAATATAATAAGTGGCATTACTTGCACTAAAACGACTTTCATTAGGCACACCATAAGGTGTTTTTAATCTACCGCTATCACTAGATAAGGTTAATTTATATGGCGCTTTACAAATAGTCAGTACTTCATTACGGGCAACACGATTATCGTCTTTATCAACAATCGATAAGCTTAAATTACCTGTAACGGTGATACCATAATAAACTCCCTGACCATCACCATCATCATCCCCCCAATAATTATACGGTTTGCCAATAAGTGAACTTAATTCAATAGAATTAGTATACGTATTCGTTGGTACTAACATACCAATATCCTTAAAACTCTGACCAGCAACAGGTAAAATGATAGGATGGTTTCTTGAATCATTGGTTGTGGGAGTAAATGTTCTACCATCAGAAAGGGATATCCAGAGTAGTGCTTCGGTATTTGTTACCCGGGTACGACCACCATCAAAGGTTAAATAAGGAGCTGAACCTTGAATAATATTGGTCGTTTTAGTGGTTAATGCATAATTAGAAAAAGAGATAGACTGTAAAACAACCATGGTTAATACCAAAACCATCGGCCGAGATAAACAGGCTAAATTAAGAAATTTTGAAAACGCTTGCCAAATTTGTTGGAAAAATAAATTGTAGTGAGATAATAGACCGTACGTGCTTAACTTTACTAACGTTAAATTATAGGTTGGGCAGGTTTGGTGTTTGGTGTTTGGTGTTGTAAATTATAACACATATCCGACATTCCTGTCAATTAAATTAATGATTTATTTACAATTTTATGCCTACCGACATAAAATTTATCCATTCGTATAAATATGCTATAAAAGTATAATGACTGGAAAAAACCATGCAACTTATTTAAGCTGTTAAATTGTTAATTTTTGTAAAGTTTAACGTAATATTATGTTTTAATTACGCCCTTAAAACCAATTTCGAAGAAACTTTAGGGGGATTTTTTGGTTTTAAAAACCCCGTTCCTCAAAATTTTTAGTTCTTTATTTTTTAGTTCTTTGCGTTTCGGACGTTTTGTTGTTTTGTGGTTGTTTCTATACGGCGATTACGTCTGAGTTAAGAGGGTTGCCGCCAACCCTCTTTACAATCTCCCGCGGCGACCACGCAAGTGGTCACTACGTGACTGCCTTCCGCCTTCGTTCGCTTTTAACGCACCGGCTGTGATTTGTTCCTGACAAAGCACCGCCTTGGCAAACATCCCTGTTTGCCATGCTAACCTCACTCAGTTGTCAGCACATTGCGAAAGTCGCTAAATAATACTCGTCATACTGATTTGTAATAAAGTAATATACTTTTATCTGATTTGATTATTTAAATTTTTATTTACTTATAATAATTTAAAAAATAAAAGAACCTGCAATACAGGTTCTTTTTAAACTTTTGAATCATTGATATAAAGTTGTTGGAATTATATCAGTGTTTCCATTTTGGTCTATAAATAATCTAAAGATTTTTTTCTCATTGTTATTTAAATTAAAATCACGTTCACGACGGGGAGCATTAAAACTACACAATCCATGACCTTGTATAGATGCACCAATAATAACTTCACCAGCTGGCAGATAAAAAGTTGCTCTTTCTTTAGTTTCAAACTTAGCCACTTCTTGCCCATTTAAAAATAAATTAATGTAACATCCGCTACCAGTCAATCCTTTATCTCTAATAAACACTAATGTCGCATTATTATCTAGTTTAGCTTGATGATTAAATATTCTTGCTTCTGGTACTTGTTTTATTTCATGTTCAGCAGGCGGTCTAGTGGAACATCCAATTAAAACTAAGCTTAAAAAGCCTCCAATCAATAATTTCTTCATACCTTTCCTCCAAAAATTTTTAGTAATGGTATATTATTTATTTTGACAATAAAACTCCATTCCTCAATTTATTTATAATTTATAAGCCTTGAAATAGTGGTACCCTTTATTGGTAATGATAATTATTAATGTTGAGTTTTTATAAAACTTAATTTCATTTTTAGCAAATAAAGGCGTTATAATATACTAAATTTTCTAAATAAATTTTTAGGCCTGAAATTGGATTTTCAACTTGTTAGTCGATTAAAGAATCTTCAACTTTATAAAAAACGACGTTCAAATAATGTGCTGTTCTGGCGCGAAATTTATCCTTTAGCAATGCCAATTTTAATTGAGAATTTGTCAGTCATTTTGATGGGTATTTTCAGTACGTTTTTAGTGAGTTGGATTGGTAAGGCCGAGATGGCTGCCGTCGGTCTGGCGGAAAGCTTTAACATGATTATAATGTCCTTCTTTATGGCGGTTGCACTAGGGACATCTGTGGTGGTGGCGTTTAGCTTGGGACGACACAATCGTAAAAAAGCCGTGGTCGCAGCAAGGCAATCCATTACATTATTAGTTATAATTTCGATTTTACTGTTTTTGTTTGTTGAGTTTTCCGGATATTGGATTGTCGAGATTATTGCAGGTAAAGCCGATCCAGAAGTAAAGGAATTAACACTTACCTTTCTAAGATTAACCGTTTTAGGTTACCCTGCTCTTGCCTTTATTTTAGTTGGCTGTGGTGCATTACGTGGTGCCGGCAATACCAAATTACCAATGTACTTAAACATTATCATGAATATTTTAAACTTGACGATCAGTTATGTGCTTATTTACGGCGCTTTGGGTTGGCAAGGATTAGGTTTTATTGGTGCGGGTATTGGCTTAACAATCTCACGTTATTGTGGGATGTTTTTTATTTTATTAGTCTTAACTATAAAACCAAGTCGAGCGTTATTTATTCCTCTCCGTAGTTATTTTCATTCGTTCAATGGTAAAATTTTGATTGATATTTTAAGTATCGGAATTCCTGCTAGTGTGGAATCGGTAATGTTTAATATCGGAAAATTGCTCACACAAACTTTTGTTGCCGGTATGGGCACCTCAACTATAGCCGCTAATTTTATTGCGTTTTCAATTGCTGGATTACTTAATTTGCCAGGCGGTACACTCGGTGCAACATCGACAATTATTGTTGGTAAACGTATTGGTATGGGGCAAATTTATCAACCAACAAGGCAGCTTAAATTTATTTTTCATCTAACCAGTTTGTTACTCTGTTTTTTAGCTTTTTTATCGATCCCTTTCGCAGGATTATTAAGTTCGCTTTACACTAATGATCAGGAAGTTATTGAGATCTCCAAACATTTACTTTGGTTTAATGCCTTATTTACGCCTTTTTGGGCATCATCCTTTGTTTTACCATACGGTTTTAAAGGTGCGAAAGATGCCAGTTATACCATGTGGGTCGCTATTGGTAGTATGTGGATGTGTCGGATTGTTGTGGGTTATATTTTTGGCGTTTATTTTGGCTTTGGGGTGATTGGTGTTTGGTTCGGTATGTTCTTAGATTGGATTATTAGAAGTATTTTCTTCTATTATCGACTTATTAGTGGTAAATGGCTATGGCGTCATCAAAAAATCAGCTAGCGCTAATAATAGTTTGTTGCTTGTAAAGTAAATTTAGTTAACCTTATTTAACGACATTAGCAATATACTGACAACTGAGTGAGATTAGCATGGCAAACAAGGATGTTTGCCAAGGTTGTGTTTTGTCAGGAACAAATCACGGCCGGTGCGTTAACAGCGAACGAAGGCGGAAGGCTGTCACATCGTAACCACTTGCGTGGTCGCCGTGGGAGTTGGTAAAGAGGGTTCGCGTCAACCCTCTTTACTCGAACGTAATCACTATATAAAACTAACCAGCAAACTAGCTACAAAACAACAAAACGTCCGAATCTTAAACAACCAAAAATTGAGGAACGGGGTTTTTAAAGCCAAAATCCATCCAATAAATCGCTAACGTTAGTTATAACATCTTAATACTTTTCGATAATTAATCTAGATTATCAAAATACACATCCACAATTCAGCTACTCTTGCCGTTAAAGCCCATCAAATATCAATTCTTAATGCATTATCTATGTCCAAAATGATGTTATAGATTTGTGATATCTATCACATTAACCATATAACGTAATTAAGGTATGCAAAATCATAATACTGTTTTGAAAATGAATTTTATAAACTCTATTTATTGTTATTTTTTCAATAAGTTGTTAACGCAACCGATAATTAAATAATGACAGTTTTATGCAAATCATATTTTGATAACTAAAAGGAGTTTATGATGGATAATAATAAAAAATTATCAGTCATGGAAAAAATTGGCTTTGGGATGGGGGATGCAGCTTGTGGTATTGTCTATTCCTCGGTGACGATGTTTTTGACCTATTTTTATACTGATATTTATGGCCTTTCTGCAGCTGCGGTTGGCATAATGTTCCTCGCTACGCGAATTTTTGATGCTATTATCGATCCGATTACAGGTATGGTTGCCGATCGTACTAAAACAAGATGGGGGCGATTTAGACCATGGTTAATCTGGTTTGCGATTCCTTATGCGGTACTGGCTGTTATGACTTATACAACACCAGATTTTGGTTATTCAGGTAAACTTTTATACGCATACGTTACCTATGCATTATTAATGCTTTGTTATACATTTATTAATATTCCTTATTGTGCTCTTGGTGGTGTTATTGCTCGTGATGAGAAAGATCGCCTATCTGCTCAATCCTATCGATTTACTATTTCATCGGCATCAGGACTTATGGTATCAATCGGTACGTTATTTTTAGTCGATTGGTTAGGAAAAGAAAATAAGCAACTCGGATTTCAGTTAACCATGGCGGTTATGGGCGTTATTGCGATTGGTATGTTAGTGTTCTGTTTTGCAACCACTAAAGAAAGAGTAGTACCAATTGAAGATAAAAACGTCAGTGTTAAAAAAGATTTAAAATGCTTATTAGGCAATGATCAGTGGTGTATTGTGGCGCTTATTACCTTCTTTTCAAGTATGGCTGGCGTTATGCGTAGTTCAGCAACGCTTTACTATGCAACTTACTTGATGATGGGTGGCGTTAGCTCAGCAGCAGGTACAGCGATGAAATCAGCCTTTGTGTCAACATCGGTGGTCGGTACTATATTAGGTGCGATGGCTGCTGGTTATTTTGCTAAACGTTTTACTGCTATTCAATTATTTAAGAATATTAATTTAACGTTGTTTGTTATTGGTGTGGTGATGTTTTTTGTTCCACCGGTGTGGTTAGCGGTTATTTTCCCACTCTATTTTTTAATTGGCTTTTTCCACTCCATGTATCAACCATTTAAATGGAATATGATGGCCAATGCTGCTGATTATGGTGAATGGAAATTTGGCCGCCGAGCAACTGGTCTATCTTTCTCAGGTAATTTATTTGCCTTAAAACTCGGCATGGCAATCGCTGGTGCTTTAGTCGGCATCTGTTTAGGTTTATTAGGCTATCAAGCAGGTGTAAATGAACAAACCCCATTAGCCACAATGGGCATTATTGGTCTTTTAACTATTGGACCAGCATTTTCCTATTTATTGCTTTGGTGGTTAATGCGTTTTTATAAATTAGATGACAAAATGATGGCAAAAATTCAAAGTGATTTACTTGCTAGACAACAAAATAAAGATAGTCATGACTAAGATAGTATGTCGATAAGTAATAGTTACAATTAAAGGTTAATTATATGAGTTTAGATTATTATCACAATCCTATTATCTGCGGTGATTATTCCGATCCGGATATTGTCAAAGTAAATGATGATTTCTTTATGGTTTCATCTAGCTTTAACCATATGCCAGCATTACCGATCCTCCACTCAAAAGACTTGGTAAATTGGCAGATTATCAATCATGTTTTTGATGCCCTTGACTTACCCGGTTATGATGCAGTCCAACCCGGTAAAGGGGTTTGGGCGCCATCGATTCGCTATCATGATGAAAAACTTTGGGTGTTTTTTAGTACTCCTGACGAAGGTATTTTTATGTCTAATACCTCTGATCCTTGGGGTAAATGGAGCAAACCGCACTGCTTACAACCAGCACTCGGTTGGATTGATCCTTGTCCATTTTGGGATGATGATGGTCGAGCATGGTTAGTACATGCCTTTGCGCAAAGTCGTTGTGGTGTTAAACATAAGTTGCAGCTATTTGAAATGGCTAATGATGGATCAACATTGATTGGCGAAGGTCAAATTATTTATGATGGCACTGCCGATTTACCGACACTTGAAGGACCAAAACTTTATAAGCGCAATGGTTGGTATTACATTTTTGCACCAGCTGGCGGTGTTGAAAACGGTTGGCAATCGGTGTTACGTAGCCGTAATTTAACGGGTCCTTGGACTGCACGCAATGTGCTATTTCAAGGCAATACCACCATTAACGGCCCGCATCAAGGAGGATGGGTCGA
Organism: Gilliamella sp. W8123; assembly: GCF_016101085.1. Lineage (NCBI taxonomy): Bacteria > Pseudomonadati > Pseudomonadota > Gammaproteobacteria > Orbales > Orbaceae > Gilliamella > Gilliamella sp. W8123. The sequence continues at coordinate 199,437 of NZ_JACFRE010000006.1, read as the reverse complement.
ATTGGACAACAATGAGTGCTGGTTTGTACACTTTCAAGATGCCCATTTATATGGCCGTATTGTTCATTTACAGCCAATGTATTGGGGTGATGATGATTGGCCTCGCATTGGTGAGAGTATCAATAATGATTCCACTGGACAACCGGTATTATCATATAAAAAACCAACTGTATTCCATCACTCAGAAGATTATAAAATCCAAACCAGTGACGATTTCCAGCATGGTAAATTTGGTTTACAGTGGCAATGGCAGGCAAATCCTAATCCTGATTGGCTAATAGCAAGTGATCAAGGATTAGCCTTAAGTTGTTATCCATTACCTATGCATAATACACAGCGTACACTCTATTTTGCAGCTAACTTATTGCTGCAAAAATTTTCAGCATGGCAATTCACGGCGCAAACTCAACTTACATTGAATGCTAAGCAATCAGGTGATTTGGGCGGTTTAATCGTTTATGGTGAACGTTATGCTGCGATTATGATCGGTTATGATAATGGCCAGTATAATTTGTATTATCGATATGGCTGGATGAAAGATTCAGGTCAAGTTGACGAATATCAACAAATTGTCGGTCAATTATCTTCACAGCATTGCCAACTTAAAGTCGAAGTTGGTTTGAATGGTATCTGTCAATTTTACTATAAAGATCATAAGACAGACTGGATGTTAATTAAACCTAGCTTCGCTGCTGGAAAAGGTAAATGGGTGGGGGCTAAAGTAGGAATTTTTGCCGCAACTGAAGCAGAAAATGCCATTGGCCATTGCCATTTTGATTACTTCAAGATTAGTTAACGGTTTAATTAGATAAAAAACCCTCTCATATGAGAGGGTTTTTATTCAAGTTGTTAAAGACTTTTTATGGCTGCATACTGCTCTTGCAATTTGGCTTTGTCAGCAATATAGCCTTGTTGTTTTTCTTTCTCTTTGGCAACGACTGCTGCGGGAGCTTTATCGACAAAGCTAGCATTAGATAGTTTATTATCAATACGCGCAATTTCACCATCAATACGAGCGATCTCTTTTTCTAGTCTAGCTAGCTCATCTTCTTTATTAATAAGCCCAGCCATTGGGATAAGGAGTTCAGCGCCATCAACCAATTTAGTGACTGATAATGGTCCTGCTTCACCTTCATCTAACAAGACAATTTCTGATAATCTTGCTAATGATTCGATAAAGGTGACATTGTCACTAATTACGCGATGAACGGCTGGTGATGCTTTTCTAATCAATAGCTGTAATGGTTTGCTTGGTGCGATATTCATTTCAGCACGGATATTACGAACCGCAATGACAGCGTCTTTAATCCAATTGATATCGGCAACCGCTTTATCATCAACTAATTGGCTATCAAATGCTGGCATTGGTTGTAACATAATGGTATCCGCTTTGATTGCCATTAATGGTTTGACACTTTGCCAAATAGCTTCAGTAATAAATGGAATGATTGGATGCGCCAAACGTAATAAGGCTTCAAGTACCGTGACTAAAGTGTGACGAGCAGCACGTTGCTGATTCTGTTCACCATTTGCCAATACTGATTTAGTTAACTCTAAATACCAGTCACAGAACTGATTCCAAGTGAATTCATATAAGATATTAGCAGCTAAATCAAAACGGTAAGTATCGAATGCTTCACGGTAGGTTTTTACGGTTTGGTTAAATTCCGCCAAGATCCATTTATCCGCTAATGAATAATCTAACTCCCCACCTTTAAAACCACAATCGTGATCTTGGGTATTCATCAATACATAACGGCTGGCATTCCATAGTTTATTACAGAAGTTACGATAACCTTCTAAACGTTTTAAATCCCAATTGATATCACGACCAGTTGATGCCAGCGCCGCTAAAGTAAAACGTAAGGCATCAGTACCATGCGCTTCAATACCATTCGGGAACTGTTTTTCTGTACGTTTAGCAATCTTTTCCGCTAATTGTGGCTGCATCATATTACCAGTACGTTTTTCTAATAAATCAGCAAGTGAAATACCATCTATCATATCTAAAGGATCGATAACATTACCTTTAGATTTCGACATTTTTTGCCCTTCTTCATCGCGAATTAGCCCGGTCACATATACCGTTTTAAATGGTACTTGTGGTTTACCATGCTCATCTTTAATGAAATGCATGGTCATCATAATCATTCGAGCAACCCAGAAGAAGATAATATCAAAACCTGTCACTAGTACATTAGTTGGATGGAAAGTAGCTAAATCATCAGTGTTTTCTGGCCAACCTAAAGTTGAAAATGTCCATAATGCTGATGAGAACCATGTATCAAGAACATCGTCATCTTGAGATAATTCGATATCTGCTGCCAGATTATTTTCACGACGAACTTCAGCCTCATCACGACCAACATAGACGTTGCCTTGATTATCATACCAAGCTGGAATTCGGTGGCCCCACCATAATTGTCGCGAAATACACCAATCTTGAATATCATTCATCCATGAAAAATACATATTTTCATACTGTTTAGGCACAAATTGGATATCACCATTTTTAACCGCTGCAATAGCTGGTTCCGCTAATACTTTAGCTCTTACATACCATTGATCGGTTAACATAGGTTCGATTACCACACCACCACGATCGCCATAAGGGATAGTTAAGTCATGCGGTTCAATTTTTTCTAAAATACCTTGAGCTTCACACTGCGCAACAACTAATTTACGCGCCGCAAAGCGTTCTAAATTTTGGAATTGTGCCGGAATATCGGTTGCGTATGCAGTACTTGGCTCACCATTAGTATCAAACACTTCTGCTTGTGCACGAATATCACCATCAAAAGTTAAGATGTTGATCATTGGTAATTGATGACGACGCCCTACTTCATAGTCATTAAAGTCATGCGCAGGAGTAATTTTTACGCAGCCAGTACCTTTTGTCATATCCGCATGTTCATCGCCAACAATCGGAATTCGACGATTAACAAATGGTAATATGACAAATTTACCGATTAGATCTTTATAACGAGGATCTTCTGGATTAACGGCCACACCGGTATCACCAAATAGTGTCTCAGGACGAGTTGTAGCGACAACTAGATAATCTTTGCCTTCTGCAGTTTTAACACCATCCGCTAATGGATAGCGCAAATGCCACATTGAACCTTTTACTTCACGATTTTCAACTTCAAGATCAGAAATTGCGGTACGTAATTTTGGATCCCAGTTAACTAAGCGTTTACCACGATAAATTAAATCTTCTTGGTAGAGTCTTACAAAAACTTCTTTAACCGCGTTAGAAAGACCTTCATCCATAGTAAAACGTTCGCGATCCCAATCAACCGAATCACCTAAACGTCGCATCTGTTTAGTGATGCTACCACCTGATTCTGCTTTCCATTGCCAAATTTTTTCGATAAACGCTTCACGACCATAATCATGGCGAGTTTTGTTTTCTTCAGCAGCAATTTTACGTTCTACCACCATTTGCGTTGCAATACCGGCATGGTCACTACCTGATTGCCATAGCGTGTTATTGCCTTGCATACGATGATAACGAATTAGCGCATCCATAATAGTTTGTTGGAAAGCATGTCCCATATGCAAACTACCAGTTACATTTGGTGGTGGAATAGCAATGCAATAACTAGGCTGAGATTTGTCACCATTAGGTTTAAAGTAACCACTTTCTTCCCAATGCTGATAGATAGGTTGTTCGATTTCTTGTGGATTATAAGTCGTATTTTTCATAATAAAGGCATCAATCCTAATTCAAGGCATAAAAATAGTCTTTATTCTACCGTAAAATGATATAACAATAAATTGTTAGACGAATAAAGTGTTTGATTAAATCAAATTTAAATCAGATAACAATAAAATTAGTATAAAAAAACCACTTGTTGGCAAGTGGTCTTAACGTTATGAACGATTAGAATGGTAAATACTAATGATGATAGATAAAATTATCAATCAATCTGGTTTTACCAATATAAACCGCCAAAGCACATAAACTATCTTGATTTAAACGATCAACCGCAGTTAATGTTGCATAATCAACAAATTCAATATAATCAATTTTAGCTAACGGCTGGGCATTTATAATATTCTGCATTGCGGTTAAGATGGTTTGTACTGATTTTTCACCAGTTTGAATCAGTTGCTGGGCACACTCGATTGATTGATACAAACAGATAGCGGCTAAGCGTTCTTGTGGCGATAAATAGCTATTGCGAGAACTTTTAGCTAGTCCATCACTTTCACGCACAATTGGGCAACCGATAATTTCGATGTCAACATTAAGATCGCTTACCATACGTTGAATAACCGCTAGTTGTTGCGCATCTTTTTGACCAAAATAGGCTCGATCTGGTTGCGTAATATTAAATAACTTAGTAACCACAGTACAAACACCTTTAAAATGACCGGGGCGCTTTTTGCCGCAAAGCGCATCAGTTAGGCCATTAACATTCACATAGCTATTAAAATTGGCATCATACATTTCACTGGCTGATGGACAAAAAATCAGATCAACACCCATTTGTTGGCAGGCGTTTTTGTCACGCTCTAAGTCACGTGGATAACTGGCTAAGTCTTCTTTCGGGCCAAACTGCATTGGATTGACAAAAATGGTAACAATCACTTTTTGATTATCTTGTTTAGCCGCAGCCATTAAGCTCTGATGACCTTCATGCAGATACCCCATGGTTGGCACTAAACCAATGCTAGCACCGTTTTTACGCCACGATTTAACCTGCTGACGAACTTCATCAATTGTTGTTACAACTTTCACAATTATTATCCTTTCTGGCTATTTTGAAAATTCAGATTTGAGTTGAGTCATAATCTCACCATCAATGGCAAACTCATGTATTGATGCTGGGTATTGTTGCTGTTTTACCTCTTGGCAATAATTGGCAAACGCTTGCTTCATTTGATCACCGATTGGCGCAAAAGATTTAACAAATTTAGATGATACGCCATCATACATTGACAACATATCTTGATAAACTAACACTTGACCATCACAACCATGACCAGCACCAATACCGATCGTTGGTATGCTAACAAGTTCAGTAATAAATTTGGCCAAATCGGCAGGTACACATTCGAGTAAAATAGCTGCAGCACCGGCTTGTTCAACTGCTAATGCATCCAAAATTATATCTTTAGCCGCTTGGTAATCTCTACCTTGTACTTTGTAACCGCCTAATGCTAATACTGATTGTGGCATCAGACCAATATGGGCAATAACCGGAATCGATGCTTGAGTGATCATCTTAATATGTTCACAAAATGCTCGCCCACCTTCTAGTTTTACAACCTGAGCATTGCCTTCTTGAATCAAACGACCAGCATTATGTACAGCATCATAAACAGAAGCATGGTAAGACATAAACGGTAAATCTGTCACAACTAATGCGTTTTTAGCGCCCTTTGCCACTGCTTTAGAGTGATGGATCATATCTTCCATGGTGACAGAAACCGTGCTTTCATAGCCTAGCATCACCATTCCTAATGAATCACCAACTAATAAACAATCTACACCGCTATCGTCCATCAGTTTTGCCGTTGTGTAGTCATAAGCAGTTAACATGGTGATTTTTTGTTGATTTTGTTTGCGTTGTTGTAAAGTTAGAATTGTATTTTTCAAGGTAACAGCTCCAGTTCTAATTGATGATAGTCCCTATCAGGATGTTTTTGCCGACTAAGATTAACTAATACTGTCGATAATTGTTGGTATAAAGGTTTTATATCAGCAGGTAAGTTGAGTAAATGTTGTTTTATAGTATTTACATCATTGCGTTCAACCGGACCAGTTAATGCATTTATAGTACCAACATTACAAATATTTTTGGCGTTCGCTAAAAATAGATCATGCCATGCTTGTTGGCAAAAATGGGGATCTAAACCACACTGTGCCAACATATCACTGCCAACTTGCGCTAAGGCGATAACATGATTACTTAGCATAACGCAAGCGGCATGATAAAGCGCTTTATGTTCTGCCGATAATATTGCTATCGCATTAACCAAAGGTGACAACATCGGTTGTAATTTAGCTAATGCTAGGGGATTATTGGCTTCTAAAGTGAAAGATACCTTAGCCATCTCCTTATAGCAGGTAAAACGATCATAAATTGCCGATAAAGGGTGTAGCGAAAATGCTAAAGGATGAACAATATGATCGACAGTAAATAACTGCGATGTCAGCAAACCACTGCAATGACCAACTAATTTATTGTCAATCGGCAATCGACTAACCACTTGCCAAACTGAGCTAATTTGACTATCCGGCACAGTCAAAAATAGACAATCACAATCCTCAACTAAGCTAGATAAAGTTAAATATGCTTCACTACCAGTAAATTCACTTGCCGCTTGTGCTTGTTGATAATCACGACTATAAAAACCAGTAATTTGCATACCACAAAGACTAAAATATTTAGCCAAAGTACAACCCACTTTACCGGCGCCAATAAAACCAATATTCATCTTTAATAATAAAAATTAAACGATGCGGCATTATAGCCTAATTTGATATAGATTCAATTTTTAACCAGAAAGACTAAGCAATATAGGATTAAAAGCAATTCCCCCCTCTTCTCAATTTTTGAGGGAGTAATTTGCTTTAAGGATTTTTTAAATAGAAGAATTTAATTTGTTGTCAGTTTATTTATCACTAGGCAATCAATTTTAAACCGCTATATAAGCGGTTTAAAATAATTTAAGTAATTATTTACCAGGATAAAGAATAAATGGAACTTTTTGGTATTGTTTAGTTTTCTTATCCCATTCTTGTAATTTTAATATACATAGGAATTTATTCTCCTCTTGGGTCGGTATTGCCCCAATCGATAATAAATAATCTTTACCTTCTTTTGGTATAAAAACTAATTTTTTATCATTCCACTTACAGGTAATTCTTTCAGTATAACCTCGTTTGAACCAGCCTGGCTCAACCCTTTTATATTTACCAACCGAGGTAGTAAAAATGAAAGCTTTGCCGGGTCGAATATTCAGTTGATTAATTGGTTGAACTAAATCGTCAGGAACAACTATTCCCGGTATATCGGCAACTTTATCAGCATAAAATTTACTACCAAATAGATAATAAGTTAAATAGCCAGATTCATCTCGCTTTTCTTGATTATAAACTTGTAATCCTAAAGTTCTAAAATCTCTTGAACCGACTTGAATTACCGTAATTCTAGCTTTGGGTTGTTTACCTTTGGGTTCAATATCAGAATATTGTGTGTATGTAGCTAATGAATCCTTATTTGTGACTAAATTAGCCCTTTGTGCACACGAGATCATTAATAGACTAACAACCATGGTTAATAATATTTTTAGAAATTTACTCATCCTTATTCCTCATGTCTAATAATAAATTTGCCTAAAATGTTGAAAACAACATTTTAAAATGATGCTGATTGCTCACTATCGAACCAATAGTGTTTTTCAAATATTATTTTTTTGCAATGCGTTGTAAAAATTTAATAATCAGATTATTAATGATTTTTTATAATAATCCCTTATAGTGAGGAGATTAATATTAGATTGTTGAAGAATTTTTTATTATAAAATAATCCAATAACAAGTACTATTTTTTAATTATTTGACTCTTTTGCTGACGCCCTTATAACGAATTTCTGAAATTAATTTATGTGTAAATGGATGTCATGATGTTTCTGCAAAATCGAAATTAAATTCATTGTTAGAAACATCAGTACAATATGATAATTCTTTACGAATGGCAAAGTCTATTTATGGAATACAAATATATTCTATTAATACTTATCTTCTTTTTTATAAATAAACTCTATACTTTTTTTGACTTATTTAAAACGGTTGCATTGCCTGCTTGACTAACGGTTAAGTAATAATAAGAATCCCAATCAATACCCCCGATAGCCTGAGCAATGAAGTAAATATTACGTTATCGCATTCCAGTCATTAACCATGCCACTCATTCACCATTAATTTCACCGTTCCATTATCCATTATTTCGATAACTTAATTGGCGAGAGTAGCAAGTACGACTTCGATTGGCGGATGCCAATATATCTTCATTTAATTAATAATATTCATTAATAGACTTTTTTATTGTTTACAAACTGCGTGTAAATTTTTTGATTTCTCCCAAACTTTAATTTGACCTATCCAAGCATCAATAGCAAATCTATCAAAAAATTCTTTTGAAGCACCCTCTGGAACAATATATTTATCTCGAGAATAAAACCACAAAAGTCCACTAAACCAATTTGAATCAGGATAAGTATTCTTAATTGTCATACCCCATTCACTCAATAGCCCTTGTCCTATAGTACGAGTAAAAGCATCCCATTCAAGTGGCAATTCTGTCCATGACATTGGTGCATTTGGAGAGTTTGACATTTCAGTCCTTGACGGAATATTCGCTTCTCCACCACATAAATTAACCGTTTGCTGATAAGTATAAAAGTCATTCCCATATGGTACCGCCCATATACCGGTTAAATTAAAAGTATAATTTTGTTCAGGAACTTGTCGATCATGTTTAAATTTTGCAGTTATGGTGACGGGACCTATCGGTTTTTTAACCAACATAACATTACCTTGTTTATCAACCGTAACACTATCATTTGGCGTTGCCGATAAGGTATATTCAAAATCCTCTTGATGACCAGTCATGACTAATTGAAATTTTGCGCCAGGAAAACCAGTTGTTGGAAAGTGCGGTACCGCCGATACTTTAAAACCATTTTCAGGATCAAAAACTGCAGCATCATAACCGCCACCACAATAGCTATCTCTTACTCGATTGCTATCTTGATTCCAACCATTAATCCAATGTTTACTGTCATCTAAAAGTGATGATTCAAATTCATTATCAGCATAACCAGATAAAATACAATCAAGACTTCCTTTATATGATATAGGTCTAACACTTCCCCAAGCATATTGTGGATACAGTATCATTCCATAAGGTTTGGCATAACAAATTTCAGATTTAGTCATAATTTTGTATTTTTGAGTGATATCAAAATATTCGCTTTCATTCGGAATACCATATTCGGAATAGGTTTTTACTTTAGTTGTAATAGTTAAAGTTAACGGCATGGAAATGTCACTACCACAACCAATTATTTTTTCATTATTTTCGATTTTTATCCCTTTATTATCAAACCAACTATAGGTTGTTTTTTCTACGGTGAACGGAGTGTTATTGCGAATACCATCACCATCGGTATCATCATAATTAGCCGTTATATCTAAATCATTTATTGAATAGTCTTTAATAATAAAGTCCTTAATTGTTAAATTACCATTAAACTGATTGATTTTTGTGTCACTTAAGTTATTGGTATATGAACTATATAAAACATTATTAACAGTAAAACCATGCTTTTTTGATGCACTTTCAATATCGACAACGCTTGGTTTATTACCAATAATGACATTTACGCTTTGCGCTGTGAGTGCTTGGCTTTTTTGACTGACACCTAAAAAGCATAAAATAAATAAAATATAAATAAACGTTTTAACCAGAGGTAAACAAACGGATAATAATGAAGAATTTGTCAAAGACAAAATACATCGTATTGTATTGGCGGTGAAATTTCTACAATGAGAAAGCTGAACTAAACAGCGTTTTGTTTTTTCTGCTCTTTGGCTAAATTGATATTTACTAACACTAGATGTTAGCTTTGATATCCTAAGAAAAAATAAACTATCGTGAAAAATTAAACTTGAATTGAGGTAATTAGCTGAAATTAAATTATAGGTTGGGCAGGTTTGGTGTTTGGTGTTTGGTGTTGTACATTATAATACATATTCGACATTCCTGTCAACTAAATTAATGATTTATTTACAATTTTATGCCGTTAAGCATAAAATTTATCCATTCATATAAATATGCTATAAAAGTATAGTGATTGGAAAAAACCATGCAACTTATTTTGACGGTTAAATTGTTAATTTTTGTAAAGTTTAATGTAATATTATGTCTTAATTACGCCCTTAAAACTAATTTAGGAGAAACTTTAGGGGGATTTTTGGGTTTCAAAAACCCCGTTCCTCAATTTTTTTGGTTGTTTGAGTTTCGGACGTTTGTTGTTTGATAGCTAGTTTGGTGGTTGTTTCTATACGGTGATTACGTCCGAGTAAAGAGGGTTGGCGCCAACCCTCTTTACCATCTCCCGCGGCGACCACGCAAGTGGTCTCGATGTGACTGCCTGGCGCCTTCGTTCGGTCTTAACGCACCGGCTGTGATTTGTTCCTGACAAAACACAGCCTTGCCAAACATCCCTGTTTGCCATGCTAACCTCACTCAGTTGTCAGCACGTTGCCAATGTCACACCACAAAATCGCTTTTTTATCGCCCTAACGTTATTTTTCTTATCCTCAGCTTCAATACCTAAGAACTAAGAAATAATAGCTAAGGATAGACACAGAGTCCTCTGACGTTGGTATATTCCCTATCAGCGTGACCCACCCAACCATACGCCGAGTCAACCGTAAAAAACTCTTGACTACTACCCGCCCTATCTTGCGTCCAATAGTCGCCTCCGAAGAAGAAGGTCACTAAGTAATATTCCACCCTCCCCCATTCCGCGAAAAATCCTGCACCCATGTGACGCATATATGAATTATTAGGTGCCGAAGGCGTTGCCCCTACTATTTCATTTGCATAATCTCCACATTTCTCTGAATTATTTCCCTGACAAGACGCATTAGTTAAATCACTGACCTTTGGGAGACGGTATCCAATCTTATTACACCAAGATTCCATATTAGAATGGGTAGTTTCATAAAAACCACGATTAACAAACCACTGCTTTAACTCAAATCCATATTTGACCACTGCATTACCATTGCTATCACGACCGACTAACTCAAATACCTGAGGTAAAGATGGTCTGGCGATTTCACCTGGATTATCTGAACGCAATTGATAGTCTTTAGCAACAGGACCTGTTAGGGTGACATGAATATGGTATCTTGTTGAATTGATCATAGTAGCAGTAATACCACTATGAGAAACCGGAGCCCAAGATAAGGCTTCACTAACACCACCAATATCTAAATCAAAAAGCAAATTATTAGCACCAGTAGTCGGGAAGTTTAAACCATAAGACGATGGTGTAACTGACTGTGGTAGAAAACCCCAATCAGGGTTCCAAATGGAAGCAGGACCAGCATATATACCATTACCGTAATGTGAGTCAGGTTGTGCATAACAAATCACTGGCGCTGTCTTAGGTTTAATATAATAAGAGGCATTACTAGCACTAAAACGACTTTCATTAGGCACACCATAACGTGTTGTTAATGTACCTTCACCATTAGATAAGGTTAATCTATATGGCGCTTTACAAATAGTCAGTACTTCATTACGGGCAACAGGGTTATTGAATTTATCAACAATAGATAAATTTAAACTACCGGTAGCGGTGACACCATTAACTCCCTGACCATCACCATCATCATCCCCCCAATAATTATACGGTGCGCCAATAAGTGAACTTAATGCAATAGAATCAGTATCCCTTGGTACTAACATACCAATATCATTAAAACTCTGACCAACAACAGGTAAAACGATAGGATTGAAAAAACTTGAATCATTGGTTGTCGGAGTAAATGTTCTTCCATCAGAAAGCGATATCCTGAGTAGTGCTTCGGTATTTGTCATCTGGGTACGACCACCATCAAAGGTTAAATAAGGTGCTGAGCCATAAATAATATTGGTCGTTGTAGTGGTTAATGCATAGTTAGCAAAAGAGATAGACTGTAAAACAACCACGGTTAATACCAAAACCATCGGCCGAGATAAAAAGACTAAACCAAGAAATCTTGAAAAATTTTGCTGAAATTTTGGAAATTGCTGAAATAATAAACTACGGTTAAATAATAAACGATGTGAGCTTAACTTTAGAAAGGTGAAATTATAGGTTGGGCAGGTTGTGTGTTGTGTGTTGTGTGTTGAAAATTATAATCCATATCAGATATCCTTGTCAATCCAATTTTATGATTTATTTAAAATTTTAAGCCTAATGGCATAAAATTTATCCATTCTTATAAATATGCTATAAAAGTATAGTGATTGGAAAAAACCATGCAACTTTTTTTGATGGTTTTATTGTTAACTTTTGTAAAGGTGAATGTAATATTACCTCTTAATTACGCCCTTAAAACTAATTTCGGAGAAACTTTAGGGGGATTTTTAGGCTTTAAAAACCCCTCTCCTCAAAAATTTTTTGCTTGTTTGAGTTTCGGACGTTTGTTGTTTTGCGGTTGTTTCTATACGGTGATTACGTCCGAGTTAAGAGGGTTGGCGCGAACCCTCTTTACCATCTCCCGCGGCGACTACGCAAGTGGTCACGATGTGACTGCCTTCCGCCTTCGTTCGGTCTTAACCCACCGGCTGTGATTTGTTCCTGACAAAACACAACCTTGCCAAACATCCCTGTTTGCCATGCTAACCTCTCTCAGTTGTCAGCACATTGCGAATGCCGCTAAATAGGAAGCACTAAACTAATTTCTAAAAATAAACGTTTATTATTAGTAATAGCTGATGTTATAACTAACGTTAGCGATTTATTGGATGGATTTTGGCTTTAAAAACCCCTCTCCTCAAAAATTTTTTGCTTGTTTGAGTTTCGGACGTTTTGTTGTTTTGTGGTTGTTTTTATACGGCGATTACGTCCGAGTTAAGAGGGTTGGCGCCAACCCTCTTTACAATCTCCCGCGGCGACTACGCAAGTGGTCACTGCGTGACTGCATTCCGCCTTCGTTCGGTCTTAACTCACCGGCTGTGATTTGTTCCTGACAAAACACTGCCTTGGCAAACATCCCTGTTTGCCATGCTAACCTCACTCAGTTATCAGCACGTTGCGAATGTCGCGCCCAAAATCGCTTTTTATCGCCCTAACACTATTTTTCTTATCCTTAGCTTCAATACCTAAGAACTAAGAAATAATAGCTAAGGATAGGTACAGACTCCGACGAGCATCGTCAAAATATCGTAATTCGCACTACCCATGTCCCAGCTAATACCAAAAAAGGGATATTTACTATCATTCGTCTTATCACTCGTCAAATAGTAATTCATATAGTAATCAAAGTTGAAGTTGGCACCAGTGTAATCGTTCATATTCCCCCATTCCGAGAAAAATCCTGCACCAATGTGACGCATGTAACTATTAACAGGTGATGAAGGCTTTGCCCCTACTAATTCAGCTTTACCTTGACAACCCCATGCACCTGTTTCCCATGAACCTGTTCGACAAGTCGCATTAGTTAAATCCTTGACCTCTGGGAGACGATATCCAATATTATTACACCAAGATGATATACTAGAATAATCGTACCTACCTTTACCACGATTAACAAACCACTTCTGTAACTTAAATCCATATTTGACCACCGCATTACCATGACTATCACGACCGACTAACTCAAATACCTGCGGTAAAGATGGTTTGTCGATTCTACCTGGATTTTCTGATTGCCATTGCAATTGTGTAGCAACAGGACCTGTTAGGGTGACTCGAACGCGGGTACTTGTTGAATTGGTCATCATCGCCGTAATACCACCATGAGAAACCGGAGCCCAAGATAAGGCCTGATTATTACCAACAATATCTAAATCAAAATACAATTTATTAGCACCAGTAGTCGGGAAGTTTGAACCATAAGACGATGGCGTAAATGATTTTGTTAGAAAACCCTTATCACGGTTCCATATGTTAGCATGACCAGCAAAATTACGTTCATCTTCTACTTCGTCAATGCCCCTGTTACCGCCATATTTTAAATTAGGTCTTGCAAAACAAATCGCTGCCGTTCCCTTAGGTTTAATATAATAAGTGACATTACCTGCCGTAAAATAACTTTCATTAGGCACACCATAACGTGTTTTTAATCTACCGTTAGTATTAGATAAGGTTAGTTTATAAGGAGCTTTATCGGAACAAATAGTCAGTACTTCATTACGGGCAACAGGTTGATTAAATTTATCAACAATCGATAAATTTAAACGACCGGTAGCTGTAATACCATTAACGCCCTGACCATCGCCATCGCCATCATCATCCCCCCAATAATTATACGGTGTGCCAATAAGTGAACTTAATGCAATTGAATTAGTATCCGTTGGTACTAACATACCAATATCATTAAAACTCTGACCAGCAACAGGTAACTCAATAGGATTGTCTATTGAACTATTGTTTGTGGGAGTAAATGCGCTACCATCAGAAAGGGATATCCCGAGTAGCGTTTCGGTATTTGTTACCCGAGTTCGACCTCCATCAAAGGTTAAATATGGGGCGGAGCCATAAATAATATTGGTCGTTTTAGTGGTTAATGCATAATTAGAAAAAGAGATAGACTGTAAAACAACCACGGTTAATACCAAAACCATCGGTCGGGATAAACAGACTAAACCAAGAAATTTTGAAAAATTTTGCTGAAATTTCGGAAATTTGGGAAATTGTCGAAATAATAAACTGCAGTGAAATAATAAACGATGTGAGCTTAACTTTAGAGAGGTGAAATTATAGGTTGGGCAGGTTGCGTGTTGCGTGTTGAAAATTATAATCCATATCAGATATCCTTGTCAATCCAATTTTATGATTTATTTAAAATTTTAAGCCTAATGGCATAAAATTTATCCATTCGTATAAATATGCTATAAAAGTATAGTGATTGCAAAAAACCATGCAACTTTTTTTGACGGTTTAATTGTTAACTTTTGTAAAGGTGAATGTAATATTATGTCTTAATTACTCGCTTAAAACCAATTTCGAAGAAACTTTAGGGGGATTTTTAGAGCTTAAAAACCCCGTTCCTCAATTTTTTTTGGTTCTTTATTTTTTGGATTGTTTGAGTTTCGGACGTTTGTTGTTTGGTGACTAGTTCTATACGGTGATTACGTCCGAGTTAAGAGGGTTGGCGCGAACCCGCTTTACAATCTCCCGCGGCGACCACGCAAGTGGTCACGATGTGACTGCCTTCCGCCTTCGTTCGCTCTTAACGCACCGGCTGTGATTTGTTCCTGACAAAACACAGCCTTGGCAAACATCCCTGTTTGCCATGCTAACCTCACTCAGTTGTCAGCACATTGCTAATGTCGCTAAATTAAATACACCAAACTTATTTGCCAAAATAAACTCTTATATTTATAGCAAGCTAATTTTAGTTTTAAAACCGATTTCGGGGAAACTTGGGCGGGATTTTGGCTTCAAAAACCCCGTTCCTCAAAATTTTTTTTGAAAATAATCGCAGTATTTATCCTGAATTTACTTTAAAAACTAGCTGTATCATATTTCTATAAACTAGTTGGTTAAAGTCAATTTTTGGCACTTGGGTCATCGACATGTAATTGGAATAGTTTTGAGATTAAAACCTGCTTCTTTATAAGCTTTATATCTTTCCCTTGCTAACGATTTTTGTTGGTCGTCGACAGGAACAAAATCGATAATATCACGATAAACACCGGCAAATTCGGGAAATTGTTGTTGTAGGTTTATTAATAAATGTCGTGCACCACTACTACGCTTTTGTGGCCAGCAGATTTCAACTGGCGATCCACCTTTTAACCCTTCACCAGCAAGGTTATGTGGAACAAAATCATCGGTATCAAGTTGCCATAAATATTCATCAATTCGCTCAGCTTGCGCTTGATCTTGGCAAGCAACCAGCACACGCTGTTTGCTGTGCCATGCTTCAACAATTTTTTCGCAGGCTAATTTTTCTTGAAATAATACCCCAGCATCATTAGCTGGGGTTGGGTTTTCTAGTAAATAGAAAATCACTTTTTTCATGATGTTTATCTACTTATTTTTGATCAAGTAAGTATTGAATTAACATGGCAACCGGTCGGCCTGTCGCACCTTTGTTGGCTCCTGATTTCCAAGCTGTACCGGCAATATCAAGATGGGCCCATTGATATTTTTCAGTAAAGCGAGATAAGAAACAAGCAGCAGTAATTGTACCGCCATCTCGACCACCAGCATTAACAATATCAGCGCAAGTCGATTTGATTTGTTCTTGGAAGTCACTATCTATTGGTAAAGACCATGCTTTATCACCGGCTTTATTTGATGAGTTAACAAGTTGTTCCACCAATTGTGGATTGTTACCCATTACCCCTGTGTAATGATGACCAAGAGCCACAATACAAGCACCGGTTAATGTCGCAATATCAATGACAGCTTTTGGTTTGAAGCGCTCAACATAGGTTAAGGTATCACATAATACTAAGCGGCCTTCAGCATCAGTGTTAATTACTTCTACAGTAATACCTGACATGGTCGTTAAAATATCACCTGGGCGATAAGCATTACCATCGGGCATATTTTCACAACCAGCCATTACACCGACGACATTGATTGGCAATTTGAGCTCGGCTACTGCTTGCATTACGCCAAATACGGTTGCTGCACCACACATATCATACTTCATTTCGTCCATACCAGCAGAAGGTTTAATAGATATACCGCCTGAATCGAAGGTTAACCCTTTACCGACTAATACATAAGGCTGGGCTTTTTTGTCTTTAGTGCCATGGTATTCAATCACCGTCATAATTGATTCATTAGCAGATCCTCGCCCTACAGCTAAATAAGCATTCATGTTGAGTTTTGCTAATTCTTTTTCGCCAAAACAGGTGACTTTTAAATTAGTATGTTGTTGACCTAAACTTTTACCCTGTTCAGCTAAGTATTTAGCATTACAGACATTCGATGGCATGTTAGCTATATTTTTTGTGCTACTAATAGCTTTGGCAATAATTTGCCCTTGCGATAATTGGCCTTCAACTTGGTTGATTGTCTTTTTGTCGCCATAAAGTAGTGTCAATTTTTGTAGGCTCGGTTGTTTTGATTTTGTTGATTTGAATTGGTCAAAACTGTAGGTTAATTCGCTGGTAATTTGTGGCAATTGCTTAGCGATTTCACTACATATAGCTGGATTGAGAGTTAGAATATCCCAACAAATATTTTTAACTTTTTTGGTGGTTAGCTCTTTAATTGTAGCTTGAATCACTTTTTTGGCGGCATTTAAATCAAAACTTTTCGCTTCACCACATCCTACAACTAATATTTTTTGTTTGGTAGCATTGGCCGATGAATATAAAAATGTAGTTTTACCTAACTCACCACTAATATCACCTGATTTTATCAATTGGCTAATCAAACCATTATTTACGTTATCTATCTCTTTGATTAAATTAGATTGTGTTTTGTCTGATTGGACAGTAATAACTAAACATTCTTCTTTTTGTTTAATGATAGATGTACTGTTTTTGATTGCGTATTGCATAGGGTTCTCTTGTAAGATATTGAATGTGAATAGTAACATTTTATCGGTTCATTAAACGATAGCAACAAAAAGATAACGAAATAGTGCAAATCGGATTATAATAGTGGGATTTGATAAGACGGATAGATAGGTAAAAACGTGATAATTCGCCGATATTTAATTAAAGAGACAATGAAAACTCAAGGAGCAATATTGTTTATATTATTGCTGATTTTCTTTTCTCAAAAATTAATAAAAATTTTATCCAGCGCAATCGATGGTAGCATTCCTCGAGATTTGATTATGCCATTATTAGTGTTAGGTGTATCAAATATGGCTGATCTTATCTTGCCATTAAGTCTTTTTTTAGGTGTGCTTGTTACCTTTGGCCGGCTTTATTCTGATAGCGAGATGGTCGCGATGCATGCTTGTGGTGTAAAAAAGAGACTTAACTATCAAGTCGTATTTTTACTTTGTGTAATGACATGTACGTTGACTGCACTTAATAGTCTTTGGTTTGGTCCTTGGTCTAGCGTAAAACAAGATCAATTAGTTGAGAACGCAAAAATTAATCCAAGTTTAGCCGGCCTACTTGCAGGACAATTTCAACAAACACCGGATGGCAATTCAGTCATTTATATTGGCAATGTCGATAACAACAAGTTAGACAATGTATTTATTGCCCAGATCAATCCTAGAAATAATCAGCGCCCTTCTATCATTATTGCCAATAAAGGAAAAACAGCAGAAGATGCCGATGGTAATCAAATTATTACCCTTGAAGATGCTAATCGTTATGAAGGTACTGCCCAGCTAAAAGATTTTCGTATATCAAATTTTCATAACTATTTGGGGATCATAAAACCTAAAGAATTAGATACAAATGTTGATGATGATAAAGCTGATGTGCAACAATTAGGGTTATTTGAATTACTGCAGAATCCTAGTGCGAAAACCCGAGCAGAATTTTATTGGCGCTTGACGCTAATTATTTCGGTTCCTTTAATGGCTTTTTTAGTCATCCCATTAAGTGTTTCAAATCCTAGGCAAGGTAGACTGGCACAGATTTTACCGGCACTATTACTTTATCTAGTCTATTTTTTACTTTCTAGTTCGATTAGAGCTAATGCCGGGAAAGGCCGACTAGATCCTGCTTTATGGTTTTATCTCATTAATATGGGTTATTTTATTCTAGCTTTAATCTTAAATTGTTGGGATAACTTATTTATGCGTAAACTTCGTTTAAAATATAGTGCATTATAAGGGGAAAACGATGTTTTCGATTTTAGACCGTTATATTGGTAAAACTATTTTAAATACTATTGGAATTTGCTTATTTTTGTTAATTAGTCTTTCCGGTATTATTCGTTTTATAGATCAGCTCAGAAAAATAAAAGAAGATTATGATGCATTTTCCGTTGGTTTCTATTCTCTACTTATGGTGCCAAAAGATTTAGAAGTATTTTTTCCTATGGCGGCTCTATTAGGAGGTTTAATCGGTTTAGGCATATTAGCCTCACGCAGTGAGCTAATTGTCATGGAGACATCGGGCTTTAGTCGCTTTAAAATTGCTTTAGCCGTCATGAAAACTGCCTTACCTTTAGTTATTTTAACTATGGCCATTGGCGAATGGGTTGCACCAATTAGTGAGCAAACGGCTCGCAATATGCGTTCAGAAAGACTTTATGGTAATTCATTATTAGCTCGGCAAGGTAGTTTATGGGCTAAAGATGGTAATGACTATGTCTATATTGGTCATGTTGATAATGACAGTTCAATATCTAATATTGATATTTATAGCGTGGATAAAAATAAACTGCTTTCGATCACCCATGCTAACAGAGGTGTCTTTGAAAATAATGTTTGGACTCTGTCAGAAATTGAAAAAAATGACTTAACCAATCCCGAACAAATAACGAGTATCAATTCGTTGACAATGCAATGGAAAACCAATATTACTCCCGATAAATTAAGTATTGTCGCCTTTGATCCAGACTCTTTATCTGCATCTGGTTTATACCAATATTCGCAGTATTTGAAAGATTCTGGGCAAGATACCAAATATTATGACCTATTATTTTGGAAAAAACTGATTAAACCTGTGTCAGTAGCAGTGATGTTACTTTTGGCTTTATCTTTCATTTTTGGCCCATTACGTAGTGTTTCAATGGGGGTTAGAGTGATTATTGGTATTAGTTTTGGATTTATTTTCTATATTGCCGATAATCTTTTTGCTCAAGTCAGTATTGTAATGGGGATCTATCCTATTGTAGGTTCAATGCTAACCAGCTTAGTATTTTTATTAATTAGCTATATTTTATTTAAGCGCAAGAATTAGCTTATTTATGAAAATTATCATTGCTGATTAAAAATGGTATTGGCATATACGATGATCTGAGATATGCCAATATTATCTTTCATATCAATCAAATAAAACGTTCTCAACAAATATAGAAAAATCTACTCATATATTTGTTAATTTTAAGTAGAGATTCATTAAATTAATTTAGTTAAACAACCTTAAATATTCACCATAACCCTGCGTTTCAAGTTCTTCTTTTGGGATAAATTTCAATGCAGCAGAATTAATACAATAACGTAATCCACCTAACGCTGCAGGGCCATCAGTGAATACATGACCAAGATGGGAGTCAGCGTCTGATGAACGCACTTCTATCCGGTTCATGCCGTGACTGTTATCTTCTTTTTCTATAATTTGTTGCTGATTAATCGGTTTAGAAAAACTGGGCCAACCACAGCCAGAATCAAACTTATCTAATGACGTGAATAGAGGTTCCCCTGAGACAATATCAACATAGATACCTTCTCGATGGTTGGCATTGTATTGGTTGTCAAATGGGGGCTCAGTGCCATTTTGTTGAGTAACATGATATTGCATAGGTGTTAATGCTGCTATAGCCTTATCTTTCAGTGAGTTATTCATGATTTATCTGCCTCACGTTACGTTATAGATGATGCTATTAATATTAGCAATTTTAAATTTATGTTAATCGTTACTGCCCAACATTGATTGTAGTACTTTATCTTTAAGCCAAAAATAATGATACAACGCACCTAATATATGAATAATAACCAATATTGCTAAAGCGTAAGCAGTGATTAGATGCATTGAATGAAACATTTGATGTAGGTTATTTGACATATCAATAGCAGGAATCGATATTAACCCAAAAACATTAAGATCTCTCCCACTCATTAAATACCCCGATAAAGGCACAATAAATAGTAACAGATAGATAAATCCTTGAGTAGATTTTGACAATATCCGTTGCAGTTTTTGCTCTTTAGGTAAAACATCTGGTACACCTTGGTCTCGAATTACTACTATTCGCCATATCATTAATAGCCAAACAACAACGCCCAAAGATTTATGCAATAAATAAACAATTGGCATACCGCCTAAAATATTCGACATTGTCACTTTAGCTAAAAGCAGTAAAGTGACAATCACGATCAACAAAGCTGATGACCAATGGATCCATTTTTGTTTACTGCTATACTGTGGATAACTTTGCATTGCTTACTCACTTTTTGTTGCTGGCTTATCTTGCCAATTGTCAGCAATAAAATTGGCTCGTCCAGATAAGCGATAATAACGATTGTAATGTTCGGGTTGTTTTTTATAGTAATCTTGGTGGTAATCTTCAGCTGGATAAAACGTTGTTGCCGGCTCTATAGCAACATTAATTGGATGATTAAATCGTTTACTTTCTTCTAATGCTTGTTTAGATGCGATTGCTTGCTGCTGTTGAAATTTATTATGATAAAAAATTACAGGTCGATAAGAATCTCCCCGATCAGCAAACTGTCCTTGTGAATCAGTTGGATCTATTTGTTGCCAAAAAATGTCGAGTAATTTTTTATAGCTGATCATAGTTGGGTCAAACGTTATCTGTACCGCTTCAGTATGACCAGTATTGCCGTGGCAAACTTGTTGATAAGTGGGATTTACCGTGTGGCCTCCGGTATACCCAGAAATCACACTAATCACTCCTTCATATTTGTCGAAAGGTTTTACCATACACCAAAAACAACCACCGGCAAATGTTGCTTGTTCATATTGTTGCATAAAAACCTCCAATTAAATGATTTTAATAGAAATGATCTTTATTTTAAAACACAACACTTACTTTTGCTTGATAGATATGGGGTTATATTACTTGAAACTGGTCAAATAATCACCATATTATTAATCTAATGTAATTGTTTAGGAGGTGAAATAATGGCTAGTGGCTGGGCATCTGATGATGCTGTTAACCAACAAATTGAAAGCACAATTATTGATGCTATTGAACTTGCCAGACGCCAACTAAAACACGATAAGCCAAGTGCCGAGTTTTGTGTTGAATGTGGTGATGCTATTGCAAAAGCAAGACAAATTGCTCTACCGGGCGTGCAATACTGTTTAGCGTGTCAGCAAGAAATTGACAAGCAATTGGCAAAATCGGCCATGTTATACAATCGTCGTGGCAGTAAAGATAGTCAACTTCGATAATAAGTTTCCAATAAGAGGGGCGTCAAGTTTCGCCCTCCCCCTTTTTATTTTGCATTTTTCATTATTATTTTTTACTTTCTGATTTTGACTTACGAACGTCATCGTAAGGGTAAACCAATAATTTATCGTCAAACCATTCAGCACAAAAGATCTCGTTGATATCTTTATATCCTTGTTTTTTAATTTCATGCTTAAGCCAAGTTTCACTTTTATGTAATTGTTCAAGATTGTCTTGGCTAATAGCTCCATTTTCAATCACCAATACCGCGATATCTTTGTCACCTTTTTTGATAATGGTTAGTGATCCATTTAATTCGTACCAAACTTGTTTTAATTCACTAAAAGCACAAATTCCTTGAATATTAACCAACGTTTCGAAATCTCTAACCGGTAGATTTGCTTTAATAAAATTTTCAGAGAGTAGATGACCATTTTTAACTAGTTGTATTGGCTCACCGTCGATGGCATCGCGTAATTTTGAGTTTTTAGATTTGATGAATCGAACTAAAATAAGCAGTCCTGCCCAAATCGCTACGGCGCCAGCTGATTCCCACGCTGAAACATTAGCATTGAGTAACGTTCCCCCTACCAACGCACCAATAACCATGCTACCAACTTGATCTAATTGCGACATCGGCGCTATTTGGCTTTTACCAGATAATTTGACATAAATAAGTAAAATAATAAGTGCAACTAAAAATTTTGGTGCCATTTCGAGTAAATACATTACTAACCTCCTAGTGTCGATCTAATTTAAACGACCAATGTTTTTGGCGTAATTGGATCAATAACAGTTAACAAGATGTATCAGGAACTAAATTTTTATTTATTTGAAACAAACGACAAATTGTTTTTTAATAGTGAGATATATATGAGAGCAGTGCTATTCTACTCTAAAAAGGAATTTAAAAAAATGATACTTGCAATAGATGTTTACTATTTAGATGATAAAGCGAAAACCGTCGGTATTTTGTTTGAGCAATTTACTGATAGTATTAAGGAGATAAAATCCGTTATCACTGATTACCAATCAAATGTTGCCCCATATCAATCAGGCCAATTTTATCAACGTGAATTACCATGCATATTAGCGTTATTGTCTCACGTCGATCTCAATACAATTGATGCGATTATTGTTGACGGTTATGTTCATTTAAATGACGGTAAGCTTGGTTTAGGTGGTCATCTATATCAAGCCCTTGATAAAAAGATACCTATTATTGGTGTTGCTAAAAAGTCCTTTGCTGATAATAGTCAATATGTGATAGAAGTGACACGCGGCCAAAGTAATAAGCCGTTATATGTCACGTCATTAGGAACAGCATTAACCAAAGCAGCACAAGACATTAAATCGATGGCAGGCAAACATCGCATGCCAGATTTACTTACCTACTTAGATCAACAAACTAAGTTGTTTAAATTTGAGTAGTCTTCTGTTCACTAACAATAGATTAAGACTCTTTTTTACTACTGAATAATGCCAACCAATAAATTGGCCAATGAGTTTTATTGAAAAGATTATTAATTATATAAGCAATAGCAACTAATATTACTGCGCCAGACAACACCGGAAATAAAAGAAAAGTAAAATCATAATCTATTTTATCCGCTGTTAGTAAAATAACCAATGGATTAGCACCGGCTGGTGGATGCACCGCTCGAAAATATTGCATTGCAACAATTGCAACCCCCACGGCTGACGCAGCAACAATTATATCGTTACCGAATAGTTTAAGAAAAACTAGCCCAACAAAAGCCGATATCAAATGGCCAAAGATAACATTTCTTGGTTGCGCTAATGGCGACTGAGATACGGCAAACAATATCACACAACTAGCCCCAAATGGTGCCATGATATAAGTGTAACCAGTTAAATGGCTTAAGCCAATAAGACACAATATAGAAACAAAACCACCTATCAAGCTTTGCAATAATTCAATATTTTTAGGCTTTGTCGGTAACTTTTCCTTGCTGAAAAAAAATGATTTCATTATTCTTTTATCCTATTAAATGAGTAAAATATATGTACAACACCAAAAATGAACAACTCTGTACACTTTTATATTAGTACAGATCTGTTCATATATCAAACTCTTTGGATCAAAAATGAAGAAAACACCTAAATTAATAGCGAATACAGCTGAACAACTCTTTTATCAAAAAGGATTTGCAAATGTCGGAGTTGATGAGATACGAGACGAATCAGGTTGCTCTAAAACAACGCTATATAAACATTTTGGTAATAAAGATAACTTAATTTTTGAGGTTTTGAAGATAAGGAATTTACGCTTTCAACAAGATCTTAGCACGGCGATTAAAGATCTCGACCAAAATGATGCAATCATTCAGATATTCAAATGGCACCTAACTTGGTTTAAGCAAGATAATTTTAATGGCTGTTTATTTATAAGAGCAAGCGAAGAGCTTCATCATGATCAGGCTATCAAGCAACTAGCGATTGAACATAAGGAATTTATTCGTCAACTCATTAGTCAACAACTCCCTCAAACGCCCCAACATATAACTTTAACTAACCAATTAATGGTAATACTAGAAGGATTACTTAATATTAGTGTTGTCTACAAAGATGATAAAACACTTTATGATGCGATGATTAATGATAGTTTTGCTTTAATTACCAGTCTTCTTTGTAACTAATAGGTAAACATACTCAATTTTATAGCTATTAAAGTAGTTATAAATGTGAATAATAAATTAGAATTTACTGAAAATATTATCCAAATTAAGTTAAATAATATGGAATAATTATTGATTATAGAAAACGAACCTTATTCAAAGGATGCAAGCAGTTATTTTGCATATTTTTATTAGCCAACAAATATGCAAAATTTTACAATTTAATTTATATCTATTACTTTCCGGGCTCTATTGAGAAAATCCTAAAACATTTTATTCATTATAGAGTTTATAGCTTTTTATCCATTTATCGATCGCTTCTTGATAATTGCTAATATCATACTGTTTAGCATTAATAATCGATGAACATCTATTATGCGGAAATAATAGATAACTATAATCTAAACTTAAATCTTCTCTACCTTTTTTTTCATTATCTTTTATTTGAGCGTAAATATTATCCATTTCTTTTGGGGCTTCTTTATCATCAAGATAATCTCTAGACATACCCCAAAACGCTGATAAAGAATATGCTCTTGCTGGCATTTGCTCTAAAAAATCTCTATAACATTGTGCATAAATTTCACAATATGAATAATGATTAGCTTCACAATATCTCGTTGCTTCAGTAGTTACAAAATATCGCATTCTCTTATCTATATCACCATAAATACAGCCAGATAATAATATTACTGTTGCTAAAAGAGAAAAACTGTAACCTAATATTCTCATAAATAAATCCTAATTATCCAATATCATCTTGATATGTCCTTATTTAACTATTTTTATAGCATACCCTAAATTAATCGTATAATTGCTAACAAATTTTTGATATTTTTGTGGAGTTTTTTTAAGATCTGTAATTATAATCAACACAATTATTAATCTAACGTCCAGCATTGGTTGCTTTAGATTGGTTAATGATTTCTAATTAAAGCGTTCAACTCAAATAATATTAATACTTTTTTATATTAAAATTCCTATTACATATCAAAATTTTTCATTATTATTTTGCTTTTCTTTTCGTATAACATTTTATCAATATAATTTTGATGACGAGTAATATCATATGACTTAGCATTAATTATTGAGGAACATTGATTATGAGGATATAACATAGCGCTATAATTGAAAATAGAATATTTATCATTCTTTTCTTCACTATCTTTTAATTTAGAATAGATGATATCCATCGGATTTTTCTGGGTATTGAATTTGTTTTGTTCCGATTCAGACATTACATTTAATAGTAAGCTAAGTGTATATTGTGCGTCCTGATTTAATTGATTGAAAATATTGATATAGCATTTGCTATAGATTTCACAGTAAGAATAATTGCTAGCCTGACAAGATTTAGTCAATTTATCCTTAATCTCAATTCCAGCTTTTTCCTCTAACTTTTCATAATTTGAACTACATGCACTAAGTAATAACAATGGTGCTAGAATAACAATTTTACACCTTAATATATTCATTTTAATCTCCGTTTAAATTGCCATCAATAAATGAGAAAAGTATTTATTTTTCTAACGTTTATTAGGTAATAAATTTTATAATATTAATTATATTTATTACTTTTTCATAAATTAATACTGTTAAAATTCTAAGACGATCTTAGTATCTTTATTTTTAAATTTGTATTTTTCAACGCTACGATTGGTAACAATATTTTAGTAATTAAGAATGAGTAATTATTTATTATTGAGTTTATTGCGCATTATTTTTTGCTGGATCGCTTCTTGATAATTGGAAATATCATACGGTTTAGCATTAATAATCGATGAACATCTATTATGCGGAAATAATAGATAACTATCATCTAAACTTAAATCTTTTCTATCTTTTTTTTCATTGTCTTTTAAATTAGCATAAATCTTGTCCATTGTTTTTTGGGAATCTTGTTTATTATCAAGATCTTGTATTGCTGATAAAGGTAGCATTAAGCCTAATGAATAATATGACCCTGCATTTATTTGATCTAAAAAATCTCTATAACATTGTATATATATTTCACAATACGAATAATGATTAGCTTCACAATATCTGGCCGCCCCAATAGTTATAGAGTCTCGCTGTCTTTTATCTATATCCCCATAAATACAACCAGTTAATGATATTACTGTTGCTAAAAGAGTAAAACTGTAACCTAATATTCTCATAAATAAATCCTAATTATCCAATATCATCTTGATATGGCCTTATTTAACTGCTTTTATAGCATACCCTAAATTAATCGTATAATTGCTAACAAATTTTTGATATTATTGTGGAGTTTTTTAAGATCTGTAATTATAATCAACACAATTATTAATCTAGAGTCCGGCATTGGTTGCTTTAGATTGGTTGATGATTTCTAATTAAAGCGTTCAACTCAAATAATATTAATACTTTTTTATATTAAAATTCCTAATAAATATCAAAATTTTTCATTATTATTTTGCTTTTCTTTTCGTACAACATTTTATCAATATAATTTTGATGACGAGTAATATCATATGATTTAGCATTAATTATTGAGGAACATTGATTATGAGGATATAACATAGCGCTATAATTGAAAATAGAATATTTATCATTCTTTTCTTCACTATCTTTTAATTTAGAATAGATGATATCCATTGGATTTTTCTGCATATTAAACGTATTTTGTTCCGATTCCGGCATGATATTAGATAGTAATTTGAGTGTATATTGCGCGCTTTCATTCAATTGATTGAAAATATTGATATAGCATTTGCCATAGATTTCACAGTAAGAATAATTGTTAGCCTGACAAGATTTAGTCAATTTATCCTTAATCTCAATTCCAGCTTTTTCCTCTAACTTTTCATAATTTGAACTACATGCACTAAGTAATAACAATGGTGCTAGAATAACAATTTTACACCTTAATATATTCATTTTAATCTCCGTTTAAACTGCCATCAATAAATGAGAAAAGTATTTATTTTTCTAACGTTTATTAGGTAATAAATTTTATAATATTAATTATATTTATTACTTTTTCGTAAATTAATACTGTTAAAATTCTAAGACGATCTTAGTATCTTTATTTTTAAATTTGTATTTTTCAACGCTACAATTGGTAACAATATTTTAGTAATTAAGAATGAGTAATTATTTATTATTGAGTTTATTGCGTATTATTTTTTGCTGGATCGCTTCTTGATAATTGGAAATATCATACGGTTTAGCATTAATAATCGATGAACATCTATTATGCGGAAATAATAGATAACTATCATCTAAACTTAAATCTTTTCTATCTTTTTTTTCATTGTCTTTTAAATTAGCATAAATCTTGTCCATTGCTTTTTTGGAATCTTGTTTATTATCAAGGTCTTGTATTGCTGATAAAGGTAGCATTAAGTCTAAGGAATAATATGACCCTGCATTTATTTGATCTAAAAAATCTCTATAACATTGTATATATATTTCACAATACGAATAATGATTAGCTTCACAATATCTGGCCGCCTCAATAGTTATAAAGTCTCGCTGTCTTTTATCTATATCCCCATAAATACAACCAGTTAATGATATTACTGTTGCTAAAAGCGTAAAACTGTAACCTAATATTCTCATAAATAAATCCTAATTATCCAATATCATCTTGATATGTCCTTATTTGATTACTTTTATAGCATACTTTAAATTAATTGTATAATTTCTAATAGAATTTTGATAATTACGTAACAGAGAGGGGTTGAAAAAATACAGTATTTGAATAGCAACGGAATCTTTTAATAACTTAACTTTAGACTTTCAAATCCAGATATCGATTGTTCTTTGATCCAATATTACCAACTGTATAAAAATGATTTAAAGCATATTTTTAGTTATTGTAGAGTAAAGCTCCTTTAAATAGTTATAAAAAATTTTGAGGAGCATACTTTTTTTGAATTACTTAAGGAAATCGAGATTTTATAAATGTCAGGATCTCCTTTGCTTGAGTTGCAGTGTTTAATATTTCATAAAAATCGGGCATCTCAAGCAAAGCAACCAGCTCTGACATTGCGTTAATATGGCTAGTCTTATTAACTGCTGCTAAAGTAAAAATATATTGCGTAGGAATTTTATCATTCTTAAAAATAATTGGTTTTTTCAATACTGTTATACTTAACGACAGAGAGTTAACACCATCTTCTGGTTTAGCATGAGCAAGAGAGACATTTTTGGTTATCAAAAAACTGGTTCTATTTGAATTAACATTTTCAATAATTTTCTCTATGTAACTTCGGTTGATATAGTTCTTTTGTAATAATGGCAATGCAGCTGTAAATAAGGCACTTTGCCAATCGTTAGCAGAGACATTTATTTGAATCAAATCTTCTTGGATCAAATGGCGAATGCCTAAACTTTGATTTTCTATGGTGGTATTTTTATCTGTTTTATAAAAATACTGATAAAGCTCTTTTTTAATACCATTTTCATTGGAAATTGTACCGTATTTTTTAAAAATATCGAGCAAATCAGTTATTTTTGGATAGGTCAAATAAGAGTTAATTTGCGAATAAACGCGTTCCAGCAATAAATACTCTTCTTCATCGGACATGATTGGCGATACGATAAAAAACGGTTTATTTTGGTTATAAAAAACCAAATTATTTACAGTACTAAAGATTATATCGAAAAAATTAGTCAGCTCTAAGGCTTCGGCAGTTTCCATTGGCCCTAAAAATAGAAAATCAGGGAAAAGAAACTTTAATCTATTATAGACAATTGAAGAACTGCCAATACCATTTTGACAAATAATTACGGCAACGATTTGCTGATTGGTTGATATTTTATTTTCGTCTAGAATTGCCGCAAAATAGATGGTTAAAAAAGATATTTCATCATCTGGAATATCATTATTAATGATCGGATAGATAACTTTTAAGGTTTCTTTTACAATCAAAAATAGTTTATTAAACTCTTCTTTTACTTTATCTAAAATTGGATTAATGATTGGCAAACGAAAAAGTATTCGGTAATACGCGGGTCTAAAATGGCTATAGAGTTTTTTCGAAATATCATCATTGTTATCAAATTTTATGCCTAAAAGCTGCTCAAATCTCGATAGAATAATTTGTACAATATTTAAAATCAGCTCCTGATCTACTGTCTTGATATCACGATTCCCTACCGAATTGCCCAGTAATAGAGAAGTTAAGTATTGCACTTCATAACTGTTATCATCTATTTTATATAATTTCAGCAATTCTGATGATATATGATACTCTTTCAACTTTATTATGATTTTATTTGGCATTGAAATAACCGGAATATATTCCAGTTTTTTAGTCATTCTTGGCAATAGGAATATCACTGTATAGATAAATTCTTTTTTCCTCTTTTCACCTAATAAAATTTCATTTTTTAGCATAATTTCATTGATATCGTTTTTGATATCAAGGTAGTCAACCTTCTCTTGGTTTAAGAAAAGATCATATAGGAATGTATCATCTAAATTATTGGATAAATCTTTGAGTAAATTTCTGAGAAAAAAATTACGGATCGATAATTCATCTCCAACCAACGAATAACCTTTTTCTCTAGTATAAGTGATTAAAATGTCTTCGGAACTTAATAAAAGTTCTAGCTGTTTGATATCATTGTTTAAAGTTGTTTTACTAATATTTAATGCTGATAAAAAATGTAATGAAGAAAGATAAGTATTTACATGATAGAGCAACATTAAAAAAATATATTTTTGTCTTTCCTCTGTTGAAAAAATATAATTTTTGCCAATTTTTCCGTTAATTAAATTCTTAATTAGAAACGCTTTACTTTTATCAGGCAAAGAGTAATACAGAGCATTTTGAACAACCATACTTTGTTCATTTGAAGAGAGGTATGCATTAATTTTTAAAATTGAATAATGTAATTGTCGTTTAGTTATATTCAATAAATTCAATAAATACTCCTGATCACAAGATTTTTCAATCAAAGTGAGGATAATTTTCTTTGAATTTAAGTCAATCATACCTTCTTCCTTACTAAAAATATCAATGAATTACATAATTTATTAGTAATATCACGGATGTTTTTCCTTATATTTCTTTAATGCATTTGCAAGGCTAATTGCATTTTTACTTATTTCCTCAACCGATCCTTTAGTTAATAAGGAACCAATACCAATACATTCAATATCCGTATTGAGCCAATCATCAACATTTTCTAACGTAACGCCACCCGAAGACATAATAGGCACATAAGGCATCGGTGTTTTAATGATATTAACTAAAGATTTGCCATAATAATTTGAAATAGGAAAAGCTTTGATCATAGCCGCACCATTCTCTAAAGCTGTGACAATTTCTGTCATGGTGGTACAACCAGGCATATAGGGTATTTGATAACGATTGCAAATTTTGCAGACTGCTTCACTATAATTAGGTGCTATGATAAATTTGGCGCCAGCAAGAATTGCTAATCGAGCGGTTTCACTATCCAGAACTGTCCCTGCGCCAACTAAAATTTTGTCACCGTATTCTTGGTTAAGTTGCTGAATTATTTGCCCAGCGTTATTGTTTGTGTAACTAATTTCTACACAATCAATACCACCGGCTAAAATACCCTCAATGATTTCTTGTGCTCTTTTGAATGTTTCAACTCTAGCTATCACTAAAAATTTACTTTGTTCTAACCGAGTAAGTATATTGGTTTTAAACATGATAATTCCCCTGCTCTATTTATAAGTGATAATAGTTCTTTATCGTATTGACTATGTCTTGGTTATCATTTGGATTCGTGACAGGTAAAACAGGTAATCTAGGTAGGCCAACTTCAATACCAGTTAAAGATAAACTTTGTTTAAGAACAGAAGGAATGGAAGCATATTTTAAAATCCGGCGAAATTCTTCAAGAGATTGTTGCCATTGTTCAGCTTTATCTAAATTACCGGCAATAAATTGCTTATATATTTCAACATTGTTGGTGGTTAGTAAATTAGATGTAGCTGAAATAGCACCAGTAGCACCTATTTTCAATGCTTTAAGAATAAGGGAGTCAGAACCAGAAAGAACCGAAAACTCATTTCGAGATGTATTATCTATATAGCCAGCAATATTATTAATATCGCCACTACTATCTTTTATACCAATGATATTACTGATTTTAGACAGTTTAGAAACTAGCTCAAAGGATAAATTAATTCCGGTATTTTTAGGTATATTATAAAGCACTATTGGAATAGCAAGGTTTTCGGCAATCATTTGATAATGATTATATAATTCATTTTCTTTCAATGAAACAAAGTACGGCGTAATTACCGATAACGCATCCACCCCGACAGCTATCATTTGTTTACCCAGTTTAATGACTTCGTCAGTAGAATTACCACCAGCGCCAGCATAAACCGGAACTCTTTTAGCCACTATTTCTACAACTTTTTTAGCAAATTTAATTTTCATATCATTTTCTATGACATGAAATTCGCCATTGGTTCCTAATACAAAAATACCTTGAACACCATTTGCAATTAATTTTTCAATTAAAATTTCTGTTGCTTTAATATCAATATTTCCAGAGGATTCGAATGGTGTAACCATTGCAGTTATAATTCCATTTAACATACTTTTCCTCCTCTTATAGAAGCACCTAAACTGCCACCTGGATGCCATTGATAATACATATTTTCGGTTAGACCTACGGATTCTTGAAGTTTTATTGATAAACACTGCAAAATAATGACTTCAGCAAGTATTGATATTCGAGGAGGTTTATTTAAGTTGTCCCCTTCTTGTTTTACTCCAGCAAATAAAAATATGTCACAATGCTGCGCTAACCAAGAATTGTTATTCCCAGCAACACCGATAATTTTTGTACCTAGTTTTTGCAAAGTACAAATTGCTTTTTTTAACTCTTCAGTTTCACCACTATTGGAAATCGCAATCACGATATCACCAGGTAAAACTTGCCCTGCCGAACCATGAATAGTTTCAGTTCCATCTAAAAAATAAGCAGGTATTCCTATTGATGAGAATAATGAAGCAATATAATGAGCAACATAAGAAGGTTTACCGATTCCTGTGACATGTACCCGACTGCCTTCATTTTTTTTGCTGATAATTAAATCCTTTGCTTTATTTAAATTTTCTTCACCAATATATTTAATATATTCTGACAATTCCGATTTGATACAATCAATATATTTTTCTAACATACAATTCCTCTACTTACGCAATGGTTTGAAAAAGATGATTACTTTTCAAATCATCTTTAATCAAACCCTCATACATTACATGGTGAAATGAAGTATTTTTTCCAATAAAATACCCACAACGTTGTAGTCAATATTTGGGAAGGTTGAGCCTTCTATTCCCATATTGCCAAATATCGGAT
The DNA here is from genome assembly GCF_016101085.1 of Gilliamella sp. W8123. Lineage (NCBI taxonomy): Bacteria > Pseudomonadati > Pseudomonadota > Gammaproteobacteria > Orbales > Orbaceae > Gilliamella > Gilliamella sp. W8123. Next base: position 166,712 of record NZ_JACFRE010000006.1, on the reverse strand, counting down.
ATAAAACGGTAGGTAAAAAGGCTAACAAGAGTCCAACCACAAAAGAACCTAACATAGCGCCACGCCAGCCACCTGTTGAATTACCAAATACACCTGCGGTACCACCAGAGAAGAAACAGATATGAGCAGCAGGAATAATGACAACTGGAAAATCCAATGCAACCATTATGGTTACACCAACTAAACCAGCAGCATAAGAACAAAGGAAACCGATAATTACAGCAGTTGGCGCAAAAGGAAATACAGTTGGGACATCCAACGCAGGACGTGAGTTTGGAATGAATTTTTCAGAAATAGAGACGAATGCAGAGGTGATTTCTGCTAAGAACATTCTTACACCAGTCATTAAAATTGACATTCCTGCAGTAAAAGTAAATGCTTGAATGAAAGGAAATACTAACCAATGTACTTTACCAGCTAATCCTTGAGTAAAGGTTTCACCAGCTTTAAATGCCGAAATATAGAACAAGACGAGCATAACAACTGCAACACCCATTAAAAAATCGCGGAAGAAAGATAACCATTTAGGGAAATGAATATCTTCTGTTGTTTTGTCGCTATATTTGCTAAATACCTTACCTAATAAACCAGAAAGTGCATATCCGAACATATTAAAATGACCGATTGCTTGCACATCACTGCCAGTAATTCTTCGCATAAATGGTTGACATAATTGTGGCAATGCACTTGAAGCGAAACCTAAAATCGTTCCACCGATTAAAATTGCTGCAGTATTAGATAAACCATAAGATTTTAGGATTAGTGATAATACACAAGCAAAGAATAGACTATGACCAGTGGTGAAGAAGATATTTTTAAATGGAGTGATTCTGGCAAAAACTAAATTCATTGCAAAACCTAATATTAGCGTAACAGAAGTCACTAAAGCATATTCTGTTTGCGCCATACCAGCAGCTGCTTCTGGTGATGCAACGATACCAACAATATGGAAACCTTCTTGAAATAATTTATTAAAATTTTGTAGAGCACCTGTCATAAGAGCTCCACCAGCACTAAAAATTAAAAAACCAATGGTTGTTTTAAATGTGCCAGTAAAAACTTCTACCAACTGTTTCTTTTGGGCTAATAAGCCAACAAACGCAACTACGCCGAGTAAAACAGCTGGAGTGCTAAGAAAACTAATTATAAAATCCATTTTAGACCTCTTATAAATTAAATTAATCCATCTTCTTTAAGAGCAAGCTCTAATTTTTCTTTTATTTCATTTTTATCCATAATATTTTTGATTCCGATAATACGTTGTGGAAGATTTTTCTTTTCTAAATCTTCGGCAACATCAGGTAACGTAATGATATATTTACCATTAAATCCAGGAACACCATCTAATGAAGAGTGTTCAAGGGCAATTGGAAAGGCATTTTCTTTGATGACTTCATTCAATTTAATTTTTAACATTAAACTTGACCCAACTCCTGCACGGCAGGCAACTAATGCTTTAATCATTTTCTATACTCCTTTCAAAGTTTTCTAAAAAATCTATAAAATCGTGCGGTTTTTTCACATCTTGTATAAAAGCCAAAAATTTCTCATCACTAAACAAAGATGCTAATTCTGATAATGCGGATAAATGATCATCTCCCGTGGGTGAACTTAAGCTGAACAAAAACTTGACTGGGTCATTGGCTGAATTTCCTGAAACGATAGCGTTCTTCAGTCTGGTAAATCCTATAGCAAGTTTTTTAGCGCCAGAATCCGATGGAGCATGAGGGATAGCAATATTTTTGGTAATGACAATATAAGGACCAATTTCTCTTAATATAGAGATAACTTTATCGACGTAATCTGTCGTAACAGCTTCATCAATAACTAATGGTGACATCGCTAATTCTATTGCTTCCTCAAAGCTACTAGCTTCAATATCAAGTTGAATATAAGAAGCTTTGATAAGTTTAGTTAACAAAGGTTTTCTCCTTTTACAAAATCCATTTCAATTTGATTATACGAAGGCCTTGATATTAGACAATGATTATTGGGATTACTTTTTGTTGAGAAAAAACAAATAAAAAACAAAATGTGACTCGTAAAAATAAAAAATAGATAATCGGAGATGCTGACTAAGAATTTTATTGCTACAAACAAAAGGTCAAGTCAGTCAAATTTATCTAGATTGAGCTTGATATTGATTGTTCATCTTGAACTTAGAGGAGATTAATTGCCGAATAATGACAGAATAACTAACGTTCATAGAGGATATTAAAATAATAGAATTGCCTTGTTAGAGAACTTTTTATGTTTAAATATAAGCAAAAATTGAGAATTACTAGTCCAATATGATTGTAGAATCGAAACTATTCACACCAATATTATAGAATTAACAATATGTTGATAATCTTTTAGAGGAAAATATTAGATAAAATAATCGGATTATTTCTTTATTATTGAATCTTTTGATATTTGAAATTGGAGCGGGAAACGAGGTTCGAACTCGCGACCTCAACCTTGGCAAGGTTGCGCTCTACCAACTGAGCTATTCCCGCATGAGAAGTGTTTTAAATGGTGCCCGGGGCGAGACTTGAACTCGCACGGCCAAAAAGGCCGAGGGATTTTAAATCCCTTGTGTCTACCGATTTCACCACCCGGGCGCAAAACTTAGTTCCGAAAGGTAACTGCGTTTTGGATGCTGTGCATTTTACCGATCTTAATTTTTACGTCAATAGAAAATTTAAAATAATTGTCTAATTGCTCAATGTTTGTCACATTTAAGGGAATTTTTAATCAATTCCCTTAAAATTCAGTTTTTCTAGGATTAAAAATCAAAATTTTGATTAATAATCTGACTTAAATTAAACACTAAAAGAAGAACCACAACCACAAGTAGTAGTTGCATTCGGATTATCAACGACAAACCGTGAACCTTGTAAACCTTCAATATAATCTATGGTACCACCAACTAAATATTGCAGGCTCATTGGGTCAATAATCAAAGATACACCATTTTTTTCAATAGCGAGATCGTCTTCATTTACTTTTTCATCAAATGTGAAACCATACTGAAAGCCACTACAACCACCACCAGTTATATAGACTCTCAATTTTAGATTCGGATTTTCTTCTTCTGTTACTAAAGATTTAACTTTATTTGCTGCCGCATCAGTAAAGTTAATTGGTAACGCATCGCTCATTTTATTCTCCTACTTTTATTACTGTTATATTATATACCCATGAAAAAAGAAAATACAAAGCGAAAACGTCGATTAGATAAATTTGCGTTAGCTAGCTTGAATTTAACTTAATTTTGTGAATAAATACCACTACCTTACCCTTACCTATAGAGATAATCTCGATTATGCATACATTTAAATCTGAAAAACTTTACCGTGAAGCATTAGCTTTTATGCCTGGTGGCGTTAACTCACCTGTACGAGCCTTTAATGGCGTTGGTGGTACGCCATTATTTATCGAAAGGGCTGATGGTGCTTATATTTATGATGTTGATCAAAAAGCTTATGTTGATTATGTTTTATCGTGGGGGCCGATGATTTTAGGTCATAATGACCCTGATGTTGCCGATGCGGTTATTAATGCGGTACGTAATGGATTAAGTTATGGTGCACCAACTGAGATTGAAACTAAAATGGCTAATCTGGTGACAGAACTGATGCCATCTATTGAGATGTTGCGTATGGTAAATTCAGGTACTGAAGCAACCATGAGTGCTATTCGCCTTGCTCGAGGTTATACCGGCCGTGACAAAATTATTAAATTTGAGGGCTGTTATCATGGTCATGCGGATTATTTATTAGTTAAGGCTGGTTCAGGAGCACTAACTTTTGGTCACCCTACTTCACCTGGTGTTCCTGAAGATTTTGTTAAAAACACTTTAGTTTGCGATTATAACGATTTAGAGTCCGTCAAAAAACAATTTGAGCTGTATCCCAACGAGATAGCGGCAATAATTATTGAACCAGTTGCTGGTAATATGAATTGTGTACCAGCTAAAAAAGCGTTTTTACAAGGACTAAGAAGCTTATGCGATAATTATGGTGCATTACTTATTATTGATGAAGTAATGACAGGTTTTAGAGTTGCTTTAGGTGGTGCTCAAGAATACTATGGCGTTGTCCCAGATTTAACTTGTTTAGGTAAAATCATTGGAGGCGGAATGCCTGTAGGCGCTTTTGGTGGTCGTTCGGAAATAATGCAAAAATTAGCACCAACTGGCCCAATTTATCAGGCAGGTACACTTTCTGGTAATCCAGTTGCAATGGCGGCCGGTTATACTACTTTGAAAAAATTAATGGATGTTGGTATTTATCAGGAATTAGAAGAGAAAACTTCTTACTTAGTTAATGGCCTGTTATCTGCTGCAAAACGTTTTAATGTTCCTTTTATTGTCAATCATGCCGGAGCTATGTTTGGTTTTTTCTTTACAAATGCTGTAGAAGTGAGCAGTTATAAAGATGTTATGAATTGTGATATTGAATTATTCAAAAAATTCTATCATCATATGCTCGCTGAAGGTGTTTATTTTGCACCATCCGCTTTCGAAGCAGGTTTCATGTCACTTAGGCACACAGATAAAGAAATCAATCATACGATTGATGTAGCTAGTCATTTTTTTAAAAATTTAAGTTAAGTTGATAAAATAAAGTAATTTATACCCATAGCGATTAAAATTTTAAACTAAAACATAGGTAATAAATTTATGGTTAATCCGATAAAAGAAGGTGAAGAAGCACCTCAATTTTCTCTACCTGACCAAGATGGTGAACTAGTAAGTTCCAATGATTTTGAAGGTCAGCGAATTTTGCTCTATTTTTACCCAAAAGCTATGACACCAGGTTGTACAGTACAAGCGTGTAATTTACGTGATAGTGCTGACGATTTTAAAAAATATAATGTAGTTGTTATTGGTATTAGTACAGATAAACCAGAAAAATTATCACGTTTTGTTGATAAAGAATTATTAAATTTTACCCTACTTTCCGATGAAGATCATAAAACTTGTGACGCTTTTGGCGTTTGGGGTGAAAAAGAATTTATGGGGAAAACTTATGACGGAATTCATCGCATAAGTTTCTTGATTGGTAAAGATGGCAAGATCGAAAAAGTTTTCGATGATTTCAAAACCGCCAATCATCATACCGTGGTTTTAGATTATCTTAAAAACCATTGTTAATTTTTAACTAAAGCCGATTATTTAATTAATCGGCTTTTTTTTCGCTTTTTATATTATTTATCTCTTCAAGATTTGGCCATGCATTAATAATGGCTTTAACTAATGTCGCAAGCGGTATGGCAAAAAATACCCCCCAAAATCCCCATAAACCTCCAAATATAATGACAGCAACAATAATCACCAATGGATGAAGATTGAGTTTTTCCGAAAACAGATAGGGAACTAATAAATTACCATCAAGGGCTTGAATTAGAATATAGAAGAAAATTAAATAACCAAATTGTGCCGTGAAGCCCCATTGGAAGAGTGCGATTAACACCACCGGAATACTAGAGATAATAATACCAATATAAGGGATCAGTACGGAAAGCCCAACTAAAACAGCTAATAGTAAACCATAATCTAAACCAAAATACCAAAATGGGATATAAACACAGATACTTAATATAACAATATGTAAAACATTACCGACTATATAGTTGGAAATTTGCATATCCATTTCAGAGGCGACTTTATTTAATATGGTACGATTCTTCGGTAATGCCTTAGAACAGTAACCCCATATTTTCGCTTTATCTTTCAATAAGAAGAACATAATAATTGGCACTAATACTGCATTAATGGCGACTGATACTAAACTAAATAAAGAACTAATTGAAAACTGTAATAGTGAATTGCCTGTTTGCACAACTCTACTGGTTATACTCTGAATTATTGAATCGAATAGACCAACATCAATTAATTCAGGATAGTGTTCTGGTAAAGATGTAATAAATTTATTTGCAAAATTCAACATATTAGGAATATTAGTGATTAAGCTAACACTTTGTTGCCAAATTAAAGGTAATAAAATCATAATGGCGGTTAATCCGACAAACATAAATAGTAACAGTACAATCACGACGGCTAATGTATGAGGAACCTTTTTGCGTTGCAAATAATTAACCGGTCTATCGAGTAAATAAGATAAAACAATAGCAATTAAGATAGGCAGTAAAATTTTATTGAAGAAATAGATGATAAAAAATAACACAATGATAACAAACAGTAACGATACCACATGAGGATCGCTAAAGCGTTTTTTGTACCATTCAATAAACAATTTTAACATCTATTACTCCTTATTGTTTTATTAGTTTATTTGTTGTTAATTAAGCTTACTTTTTAAAACCACCCAATATTCCTCGAGTAATTTGTCTGCCTATTTGATTAACCACTTGTCTAGTTGCACTTTTGGCAACGGATTGAACTATCCCGTCATGTTGTCCACCTTTTGATCCTGTCCTGCCAAAAAAAATTGAACTTAAAAAATCCATTACACCACCGTGCTCGTTTTGATTTGTAGAGCTTGGTGTTGAATTGCTTTCTGCTGGATTTTGGTCATTTAATGTATTGATAGTAAAACCTCGTTTAAGTTTTTCATAAGCTGATTCACGATCTATAGTGTTTGAATATTTAGAATAAAAGCGGGATTGATGAATTATTGCTAATTGCTCTTCTAAAGCCATGGTTCCCATTTTCGATTCAGGGGCAATTACCATCCCTCTTTGTACTACATTAGGACGCCCTTTTTCATCTAAAAATGAAATTAATGCCTCACCAACTCCAAGCTCCATTATCGCTTTTTCTGTATCAAAGTTTGGATTGGCACGCATGGTTTGCGCTGCTACTTTAACCGCTTTTTGATCCTTTGGTGTAAAAGCTCGTAATGCATGTTGAACGCGATTACCTAGTTGGCCGAGAATAGTTTCAGGAATATCGGTTGGACTTTGTGTAGCAAAATAAATACCAACACCTTTAGAGCGAATAAGACGAACAACTTGCTCGATTTTTTCTAATAAAGCTGGAGAAATATCATTAAATAATAAATGAGCTTCATCAAAAAAGAATACTAGCTTCGGTTTATCAAGATCGCCAACTTCTGGTAGATGCTCAAACAATTCAGATAACAACCATAATAAAAATACTGAATATAGTTTAGGCGAATTATAGAGTTTATCTGCTGATAAAATATTAATAATGCCACGACCTTGTTCATTAACTTGTAGTAAATCATTAATATCTAACATAGGTTCGCCTAAGAAGAATTCGGCACCTTGCTGTTCAAGAGATAATAATCCTCGTTGTATTGCACCGATTGATGAGGCACTAATATTGCCATATTGCGTGGTAAATTTATTGGCATTATCACCAATAAACTTTATTAAGGTGCGTAAATCTTTAAAATCAAGCAATAACAGACCGTTATCATCCGCTATTTTAAATACAAGTTGTAAAACGCCTGATTGAACATCATTCAAATTTAATAATCTAGCCAATAAAATAGGACCAATATCGGAAACCGTACTACGAACTGGGATCCCTTTTTCAGCAAAAACATCCCATAACGCTAAAGGTGATGAATCAGGGCGCCAATCAGTTACGCCTATATTTGCCAATCGTGATTGTAATTTGTCAGATAGTACCCCTTTTTCTCCTAAGCCAGTCAAGTCACCTTTAACATCAGCAAGAAAAACCGGTACACCAATTTGCGAAAAATTTTCTGCTATCTTTTGTAGGGTTACAGTTTTACCGGTACCTGTCGCACCAGTTATTAAACCATGGCGATTTGCCAACGATGCAAGGATGTATAAATCATTACCTTCACTTTTTGCAATAACGATCTTTTCACTCATAAACATCTCCCGTTCAAAAATTGCTATTAAAACAATCAAGAATATTGTAAGCTGAAATAGTAATAACTGCTATTGTTATTATTTTAACTCATCTTGTAAGGGGGCAGTATGTTTCCAGAATATCGTGATTTAATCTCTAAGTTAAAAAACACTGATTTACATTTTCAAAAACTATTTGAAGAACACAATCAACTTGACCAAAAAATTAAAAATATTGAAGCGGGTATTGCCGTTGATACATCTGAAACAATTGAAAGTTTGAAAAAGCAAAAATTAAAATTAAAAGACCAAATTTATGAAGTTTTGAAAAAAGCAACAGCCTGATATTTCAAAATAATAATCTTGATTAATTCTACTTTAAGCTATAAAAAAACCCCAAATTATGGGGTTTATCTCAATTTATTTTTTTTCACCAATCTACCGGTTATTGTTTATTTACTTGTTCTTGTGCTTTTTTCAATTTACGGTTTTTGATTAGTGTAATTAAATTTTTGTGTGGGGTTTTCATTTTTCACTCCTCTTGTTGTTATTGTTAAATGAATGCTCCTTAAAATATTTTAAAGATGCTGATTAAATGTATAAATATTAGTTTATTAATAATAATATTTAATCGCTTTTTCAATGATGTCATTACTATAACATAATAGTTCGATATTTATACATTTTTTAGTTAATGATGTAAGCATAACTTACATCAAGATTATTATTTTAGAACCATTGTCCAAAGCGTTTGATGTAAATCTTTTTCATTATTTGGGCAACAACACAGTAACTCAATAATGTTGCAACCAACCATGGGAAATAGGACCATGGTAATGGTTGTAGACCAATTAAGCTGCCAATTGGTGAGAATGGAATATAAATTCCTACCGCCATTATTAGCATTGTCATAACAATCACTGGGAATGCTGCTGTGCTTTGAATAAATGGAATTTTTTGTGTTCTTAGCATATGTACCACTAAGGTTTGGGATAACAATCCTTCGATAAACCAACCTGAATGGAACAGCGATTCAGCTGCTACACTATTAGCACCAAAGACAAACCACATTAATGCATAAGTTGTTATGTCAAAAATGGAAGAGGTTGGGCCGATCCAGATCATAAAGCGTCCAATATTTGGTGCATCCCATTTACGTGGTTTTTGTAAAAACTCTTCATCCATTTTATCCCAAGGTAATGATAGTTGTGAAATATCATATAATAAATTTTGGATAAGCAAATGAATCGCAAGCATTGGTAAAAACGGTAAAAACGCGCTTGCCACTAATACAGAGAAGATATTACCAAAATTAGAACTTGCCGTCATATTAAGGTATTTCATGATATTACCAAAGGTTTCACGACCACATATTACTCCCTCTTCTAATACCATTAAGCTTTTTTCCAGCAAAATAATATCGGCTGATTCTTTAGCAATATCCGTTGCGGTATCCACCGAAATACCAACATCGGCATCGCGTAACGCTGGAGCATCATTAATACCATCGCCTAAAAAACCAACTGTATGACCGTTATCTTGTAATAATCGAATTATGCGAGATTTTTGTAACGGAGTTAACTTAGCAAAAATAGTGCGTTGTTCAATTTCTACTTTTAGCTCTGCATCATCCATTGTTTCAATTTCAGTACCTAATAAAGGAATACCAGGCTCTAAGCCAACTTCACGACACACTTTAATAGTGATAATTTCGTTGTCACCAGTTAAAACTTTAACCGCAACACCATGTTCACTTAATGCTGAAATAGCCTCATAAGCACTCTCTTTTGGTGGATCTAAGAAGGTTAAGAAACCACGAATAGCCAATGCTTTTTCATCTTGGACATTGTATTGCGTTTTAGTTTGTGCCGCTGAAATCTCTTTGACGCCAACAGCTAATACTCTAAAACCGTCTTTATTATAGTTATGAGCCAGTTCAATTAATGCTTGTTTTCGTTTTTCATCTAGTGGTAAATATTCACCATTTTCATAAACGAAATCCGAAATAGATAACATTTCTTCAACGGCACCTTTACAGATCATTAAGTGATTATCATCATTGCCTTGCACAACTACAGATAAACGACGACGAACAAAATCAAACGGTAATTCATCTATCTTACGATAAAGACCAACGCCGACTTTTTTAACACTGGTTTTTTCTTCAGCAAAACGGATGATTGCTTTATCCATCAAGTTTTTCATTCCGCTTTGATAGTAACTATTGAGCCATGCAAGTTGTAACACAGATGGATCAACTTGACCGTTAATGTCTAAGTGATGTTCTAAAATAATTTTATCTTGGGTTAAGGTACCGGTTTTATCAGTACATAAAATATCCATCGCACCAAAATTTTGTATTGCGTTTAACCGTTTAACCACTACTTTGCGTTTTGCCATTCCTACCGCACCTTTGGCAAGATTGGCACTAACAATCATCGGTAACATTTCTGGCGTTAAACCAACCGCTACAGCTAATGCAAATAAAACAGCTTCTCCCCAATCACCTTTAGTAAAACCATTTATTAGTAATACAATCGGAACCATTACTAACATGAAGCGAATCAATAACCAACTCACGCTATTTACGCCGCGATCAAAGGAAGTTTCGGCTCTGGAACCCACAATGGATTTTGCTAACGAACCAAAATGTGTATCTGCACCAGTTGCTACTACAATCGCTTTTGCAGTGCCACTAACTACATTGGTACCCATAAAACAGATATTATTGACATCAAGAACATTATCTTTATCAATATCGGCCGGATTGATCTCTTCAGTTGTTTTTTGCGATACCGCACCTAAAGTATCGTATTTCTCAACTGGAATTGATTCACCGGTTAATACTGCTTGGCTGACAAATAGATCTCTTGATTCGATTAAACGAATATCCGCTGGAATCATATCGCCGGCAGATAACAATACAATATCACCGGGGACAATATCACTTAGAGGCACTTCGATATGTTCAGCTGGCATATTTTTATTTGGCCGACGTAGAACTGTAGCTGTGGTTCGAATCATCGATTTGAGTGCCTCAGCAGCTCTATTTGAGCGAAACTCCTGCCAAAAACGGAGTAAGCCACTTAATGTTACCATGGTTAAAATGATAATAATGCCTGTTAGATCAGTCTCTTCACCACTTTGTAGTGGTAACCAATAGTCAGTCACAAAACTAACTATAGCTAATGTCAACAAGACAAAAATAAATGGATTTTTGAATGCTAGTAACAACTGAACAAAAGCCGAAGGAACTTTTTCCCGAGCTACTTCATTTTTACCATATTGTTCCAATCTTGATTTGGCATTTTCTTGGGTTAAACCAGAAAGGCTTGATTGAAATTTAGATAAAATGTTATCTAGACTGTTTTGAGCTTCCTCAAGTGCTTTTATAGTTAAAGTATTTTCTGTCTTTACTTTAAATTTGTTTTTAATCATAGTTGGTACCTATCTATATTTTTTAGACAAAAGAAACCTATTCCTTAGTTAAACATAACAAGGCATTAATAAGTTTTAATTGACCAAAATTTAAATGCAAAGCAATAAGTAGCCAATAAAGCTAATGCTTGGCACGAAATAAAATTATTGAAAAATAAATTTAATTAAGAATTAGATACAACTAGGTGGCTCTAAATGTTTATCAGTAAGATACAATACTCGTAAAAGTACTTTATGAGCACAATGATGTTTTGAGTTTGTGTGATAGCGTGTAGAAAATTGCATATCGTTCACCGTTACCGTTTTTATCAATTTCGGCTCGTGAACTGAAAAAATTACTATTTAGACAGGTTCATTAACCGATAATGATGTGTTTTAATTTATCTCCCCACATTTTGGGGTGACCCGATTGAGTGTCCATATTTCTCCTGTAAATTGAACTCATCACTTTGTATTTCAACTTTTCTTAACCATCATTTTTAACCACCTTATAATTAAAAAAGTAAGAAAAGCTCAAAGGCGAGCACTTTATACGCTTTTAAATTTGAGAAGTCAACATAATATGTAAAATTAGACTTATAACTGCCTAAAAACAGCACTAATAATGCCGTTATTAGAAAATATTGTATAGAATTAATACCTGTTTTATATAATATCAGTTACAATTGCCCAATTGTCATCAACATTGGTTAATCTGAATGGATCTTACACAACTATTACAAGATAATTGGTTTAATTTATTTCTTATTTTTACACTCTCTTTTGTTGGCTTTATTTATAAAAAAAACACGCCAAAAAACTACTTTGACAATATTATTAAATATGCAGATATTTTAGAAAAAACACCACAACCAAATTATCAAAAAGATTATTTAAATAACATTAAGAAGAAACTAATTTGGGAAAAAGTCTGCTTCTATAAATCAGGTAATATTAATAAAGAGAGAATTGCTATCTCATTGGTTAATGCAGATAAACATAACATTATTGAACTATTACAATTAAATCAATTCACTCAATATTTTGCTATCAAACAAAATCGAATTACGCTACTAAAACCTTTTTTAATTAAAGAGGTAATTTTAAGTGCTGCTGTTTGTCTGTTTACATTTATTATGTTAATAACCAATTTGCATACTATCTTTAAATCAGCTTGGATTATTAATGTGATTATTTCTCTATTAACAATTTTTATTATGATTTTTATAGTTAGTCAATTTGCTAAAGGACCATTAAAAAGATTAAATACTTATCGATTAATTTTGAAGGATAGTGATTTTTTAAACAGAGCAAATCAAGAATTTACGAATATACTTGCTGAAAATCAGGAACTAAATGAGTCTATCGTTTCACAAGAAGTTGTAAATGAAGAATCAACAGAGTAACTAAAATTGTTTAGATTTATCAACTAAAAGGATAATCAATAATTGCGATATTATCGATTATCCTTTTTTCATATTTGGGGATGCAGATTGAATTTTCAATCGTGAATGTTTTAGTTGTTCAACTAGACTCAGCAAAGATGAATTTAATTGATACATAAACTGCTGATAGCTAAACTCCTTTTTACTAATTTCTTCTAGTTGTAACTCCCAATGTGCAGTCATATCTGGCATTGAGACACTTTCGGGTAATGATAGAATTAAATTCTGACCAATTGGTGTTGAACGTATTGATTTACCTTGTCTGGTCAAAAATTGCCGTTTGAATAAAAGTTCAATTATTCCTGCTCGTGTCGCTTCAGTGCCCAACCCATCAGTTTCGCGTAAGATTTTTTTTATCTCAGGGTCTTTAACAAATCTTGCTATACCCGTCATTGCTGAAAGTAAAGTTGCATCGGTAAAAGGTCGTGGCGGTTGTGTTTCTTTACTAAGTAACTCTGTATCAATACATTGTACTAATTCGCCTTTTTTAACTAATTTGGTTAATAAACCATTGTTCTCATCACTATCTTTATCACTATCGGCTTGATAATTTTTACTTCTAAATAGAACTTTCCAACCTTCATCTAACATTTGATTGGCTTTAGAAGTGAACTTACCACCACCAATATCAACATCTATTTGTAATTCGGCATATTTATAAACAGGATAAAATTGTGCCAAATATTGTGTTGCTATCACTTGATATACTGCTTTCTCGTTAGTCGATAAATTATCCATTTTGGTTTTACGTAAAGTTGGAATAATGGCATGGTGTGCTTCAACTTTTTTATCATTCCACGCTTTAGAACGTAAAGTGAAATCAGCATCATTAATCGCAGTTTGCAGTTCTGAACAATTGTTTTCGATGGCAGCTTTTACACCATTAATCTGTTTTAAATGTTCTTCTGGTAAAAAACGACAATCGGAACGAGGATAAGTAATTAATTTATGTTTTTCATATAAAGATTGGCAGATATCAAGCACTTCTTGCGCACTTAAACCATTCCTTTTTGCCATTTCAATTTGTAGAGCTGATAAATTAAACGGCATTGGTGGTGCTAATTCTTTCTTTTTGTTGCTGACTTTATCAATGATGCCCGACTGATTTTTTATTCGTTGGCAAACATTTTCAGCCAACCCTTTAACCAAGACACGACCTTCTTCATCCTGATAAGGTGCACAAGCTTCACTTGGTTGCCATTTGGCTTTAAATATTTCGTTATGTTTGGTTTGTAATATAGCAAATACTTCATAGAATGGTTTAGGAACAAATTGCGTTATCTCTAAATCACGTCTAACGACTAAGCCTAAAATAGGTGTTTGAACTCGGCCAATAGATAAAACGCCTCGATAACCATTACGTTGACCGACCAGAGTACAAACTCGGCTCATATTCATGCCATACAGCCAATCAGCCCTCGCTCGAGCTAATGCCGAAGTAGACAAAGGAATAAAGTCTTGGTTACTACGTAACTGTTCAAGTGACTTTTCAACAGCACTGGCATTTAAATCACTAATCAAGCAACGCTGAATAGTTTTACGTTTTTCTGGTGTTAGCTGACAATAGTTTAGCACTTCGTCCACCAATAACTGCCCTTCGCGATCTGGGTCACCAGCATGAACAATCTGATCTGCAGATTTAATCAAATCCACTAAAATATTGAATTGCTTTTCAGTACTACTTTTAGGCATCAATATCCATTTATCAGGCACTATAGGCAAATCATCAATTGCCCATTTTTTATATCGTTCATCATATACTTCAGGTGTGGCTTGTTCTAATAAATGGCCAATACACCAACTAACAACATCACCATTACTGGCTTTTATAAATCCATTCCCTTTTTGATGAGGTTTCGGCAAAACATCAGCAATAGCCCTAGCTAAGCTGGGCTTTTCGGCAATAAATAAGCGAAAAGATTGATTAGATTGCATAATAATTATTATTAATCATAAATTTTAATTGAAACAATGTTAGTATCATCCTTAGAATATCTTTGTGAAATATAACTAATCAGTTCAGGCTTCGGTTTAACAACGAAAAAAAACAAGCAACCAATATTGATTGCTATCGAATTAGCTTGTAATGCGTTATCTGTATAAGCATTGCGTGGATCGCTTTGCCTATCGGCGATTAAAAGTGATTGTGGTACGCTTGCAAATAACGATTTGATATTCTGTTTACTCCTAATCTCATGAATATTTATCATATTTTATTTATATTTATTTTAAAAGTTAATGCCTTTACCACCATTTTTTTAGCTTAAGCCATAAAACAGATACTATGCTAATCACAATTAATAGTACGATTAAGCCAACAAAAGACCACTCTTTTTCATTAAAAGGAATACCGGCTAAATTAACCCCAAGTAAACTTGTTATAAATGTAATTGGCGTAAAAATAATGGTAAATAGTGACATTAAATAGATACGCTTATTAGTCGATTCAGCTAGAATACTATTTATTTGTTCCATAACTGAACCAATCCTTATTAGGCAACTATCAATTTCAGAAACATAATGATTTTGTTGATTAGAGATATCATGAAGCCGTTGACGATCGTTGTCATCAATCCAAGATATTCTTTCGGTCGAAATTTTTACAAAAATATCACGCTGTGGCGAAAG
This sequence comes from Gilliamella sp. W8123, assembly GCF_016101085.1. Taxonomy (NCBI): domain Bacteria; kingdom Pseudomonadati; phylum Pseudomonadota; class Gammaproteobacteria; order Orbales; family Orbaceae; genus Gilliamella; species Gilliamella sp. W8123. The sequence goes on along the minus strand of NZ_JACFRE010000006.1, from coordinate 151,428 downwards.
TAGACGACGCAGTATGAAAAGTTGTTTGCGCACTCTGCCGATCTCTTTATGGGAAAAAATCCGCTGATTTAGTAATAAATCTTCTAATTTTATTATCTTATTGTGAACACCATCAAAAGATAAATTCACTTGATCACAGATTAATTCTGAAAGCTGTATCAGCCAATCGGCAACATCAACAGGGCCAATACCTTTTTCTAAATTTTCTTTTAATTTAACGATTGCATCTATTTTTTGATGTCTGGTTGAAATGATCAAATTATCGGTAATATAAAAACGAAAAGTAACAATAGGATCAGGTAGTTCATTTGGAGTAAAGTTGACCCCTTTCAAGACCACTAAAATACCTGAATCACAACGGATCTCCTTTGGAAATTGATTAGCTTTAATCAACTCATTTTTAACAAGATCAGGTATTAAATTTGTTTGATTAATCCAATTAATAGTTTCACTTTTAGCAAAATCCAGATGTATCCAATATGGTTGCTTAATAGAAGCTTTAGATCCATCATTCAAAGGATTTGCTTTTCCTTTACCATCCAATTGGCAACTAAAAACAGGTTGTGCTGCAAGTAGATCTGAAACCAGAATAGAGTTATCGCTATTTTCGTTAGTCATCATCAGCCCCATTTATTAAGTTTGCTTAATTATATACTGATTTTGCGCTAAAATGCAGCGAATGATTAATAATCGATATTTTTTACTATTAAGGATTTAAATAAATTTGCGGTATTGATGATTCGCTAGGATGAGCAAAAATACCCAAATCAACCCCATACCAGCGTTGAATATTTTCTACCGTCAGTACTTGTGAAGGGGAGCCTTGTTCAACAATTTTACCTTTATTAAGTAAAATTATTTTATCCGCATATAAGGCTGCTAGATTGAGATCATGTAAAACACAACAAACGGCTAATTTTTGTTTGACCGCTAATTGCTTTAATAATCGTAAGGTATGTTGTTGATGATAGAGATCGAGAGCTGATGTTGGCTCATCTAAAAACAGTAATTTTTCACTAGGTTGCGGTTGCCATAATTGCGCTAAAACTCTGGCTAATTGTACCCTTTGTTGTTCTCCGCCAGATAATCCTCGATAATCACGTTCAGCAAATTGCAAACAATCTGTTTGTGACATAACTTCATCAATTGCTTCATTAAAATGGACTTTACCATAAGGTGCTCGCCCCATAGCAATAACTTCTTTTACCTTGAATGGAAAAGTAAGTTGGCTTTGTTGTAACATCACGGTTCTAGTTTTAGCCAATTGTTTTTGTGGCCATTGGGACAATGGACGGTCGAGTAAATAACATTCTCCAGAAGATGGTTTTTGATAACCTGTTAATAGGCGTAACAAGGTTGATTTACCAGCACCATTAGGACCAATAATAATAACAATTTCACCAGATTTTATCGATAAAGAAACATCGTTAATTATCATTCGACTGCTATAAGCAAATGTCAGATTTTTAGCAATTAACACTATAAAGTTCCACCAATTATTTATGTCTTAAAATAAGCCAAAGAAAATATGGACCACCAATTAGGCTAGTTAAGAGACCAACAGGAATTTCTGTCGGGGCAACTAATGTTCTAGCTAAGGTATCTGCTAACAGAAGTAAACAGGCTCCACCTAACGCAGAACCAGGAATTAACCATTTATGATTTGCTCCAATTTGCAAACGAATCATATGCGGAACCACTAGACCAACAAAAGCAATAATGCCACTCACTGCAACTGATGCACCAATTAACACAGCACAAAGCAATAACAGATAGCGTTTAGTGCGTTCAACATTAATGCCTAAATAATGAGCATCTTCATCACCTAATTGTAATATGTTAAGCTGATGAGCCAATTTGATTAAGCACAATAATGCTGGAAAAATTAACGATAACGACACAATCACCAGATCCCATGAACCTTTACCTAAATGGCCCATTGACCATAAAGAAATTTGTCTTAGTTGTGATTCATCGCTGATATAACTCAAGCCGCCCATTACTGCCCCAATGATGGCATTAATCGCTACACCTAACAGAATCATTTTCGCAAGGTTGCATTGCTCATTAAGACTATAAAGGTAAATAAGTGCACAAATAAATAAGCTACCAGCAAATGCGGCAACCATTTTGCCGTAAAGCATCATAATTGGCGGGAAAACAGCAGGAAATAAAATTGTTATACCGACCATTAGACTCGCCCCACTACTAATACCTAGTAAGCCAGGATCAGCTAAAGGATTTCTGAATAATCCTTGCATCACAGCACCTGCACTTGCTAATGCCATACCAACAATTATCGCTAAAATAATTCTTGGTAGACGAATATTGCACCAGATATTCCATAAAGGATGATCAAATGACATATTCATTAGTTGTATAAATGATAATTTTAATGCTCCCGAGTTTGCTGAATAGATTATTAAGATTAACAATAAAGCGAATAATCCCAATAACAATATTTGTGGACTAGATTTGCGCACCGATTAACCTCATAAATTTAATTAATAATTTACCGTAAGGCTTGGGTCAACAACACTATATGCACGATTATCAAATTGTTGATTTGCTATTTTATCCATGATTATTTTGGCTAATTCTTTACGATATACGAAACCGTGAACTTCTTGAGCAAAATAGCATTGACCATTATTGGTTAATTCACCATCGCGTAAACCGCCGGGTCTTAAGATCACATAATTCAAGGTACTCGTTTGTAACCAAACTTCAGCCAAGGATTTTTCGCGCACCGCATTACCAAAAGCTTGTTTAGCACGTAGGGATAGTGTTGGCCATGAGTCGCCACAACCAAGTGAAGTGACTAAAAGCATCTGTTTAACACCAGCTTGTTCAGCACAATCGATGATAATACGTTGAGCAATATAATTCCCCGTTTCACCACCTAGCGTTGAAATAATAATAGCTTCAGGCCCTGCTTGCAGACAGATCTTTTTAACTAGTTCTTTATTGGTTGCATCACCAACATGAGTTTCAATACCTTGTTTCGCTAATTGTTTAGCAAAGTCAGCATCTCGAACTAGTACAATACAACGCCACTGAGGATGGCATTGTTTGATTAATTGCGATACTTGATAACCAGTTCCTAACTTGGCGCTAACACCAAAAATAATTACTGTTTTCATGTTATTATTCTTCAAATTAATTAATTTTTTCTGCTAACGCTCTAAATTTTTCAAGTTGATCTGCTTTTAATTGATGTTGTTCATCACGACCAACAAAAATTTTAAACATTGATTGGCCTAAATGATTGAGGAAAATTATTGATGCGGTCGACATTTTCATAAATTTTCGTTCGATAAATGCAATATGTAGACAATGTTCCGCTTTAATATGACCACTCAAACCTTTTTGATGACGTAAATTAAAGTATTTTTGGCTATGCGTTCCTGAAGGCAGTTCTCCTGAAATCTCGGCAATAATATCTCCGGTATGAATTAAAAATAATACGTCACCCCAAGTTGTTACCTCCTCCCAAATCATATCAAAATTGCTACCATCAACAATTTTAACATCTGGTATTGCTTGGATTACTTGTGTTAGTGTCACTTTATAATCTTGCGCTATTTTTTCTAATAATTCTTCTGGGTTTGATTGCATATAAGTTGCAAGATTATTTAAAATAGTTGGTTTATCTACCATAGTAATTTTCCTTAATTATTTATTTTTTAAATGGATGTTTTGCATATGAGAATGAGCTTTAGGCATACCATTACCTTGTTGCATGGCTTGTCTGGCTTGAGCCATCTTCTGTTGTAATTCGATATGTTCTGGATTATTAAGTTGCAATAACAATTGCTGCAATGCTTGAACTATATTACTCGACCAAAAACGTCCTGATAAAGTTAATCGTAAACAACGATCTTCATTTTGCAGCAAACCGACTTCATGCCATTGCTTGATAAGTGGATCAAAGAGCTCAGCTTGATTGGTTAGTTGCGTTAAATCTATGCGCCCTTTTTCTATACCAGCTTGTAATTTGTGCAACCAGTCCCCAACTAAAGGTTTACCGGTTAACATCATCAACGGTTTTTTACCTTGGTCTAATAAAGCATAATATTGACTCAAATCTCGATGGATCATATAGGATTGACCATTTAATTTACCACCAGCACAAGAACCAAATCCAAAAAAATGCGAGCCTTGTTTTATCAGAAAATTATATAAATTTCGTTCGCGACTGGTTTTTGCCCAATGCGCATTAGTTAAATGAGTCCAACCTTGTTTAGCTAAATATTCAGCACCTTGATGGTAAAAACCACACTTATCAATAACCGATGGTAATTCAATTCTTCTATTTTCAACTCCTTTCGCTAAAGGAGTCGTTGGTAAAAGATTTAAAGAGTAAAGATCAACGCCATCAAGCGGAAGTTGATCAGCAATTTCTAAATCTCTTTGCCAAGTAGCGGTTGTTTGGTTAGGTAATCCAAACATCAAATCACAAACGAGAGCAACACTATCTCGAGAAGCAATATTTTCGAAACGTTGAATAATCTCTTTTTCCGATGACAGACGTCCTAATTTTTGTCTAATTTGAGTATTGAATGTTTGTATACCTATCGAAAAACGATTAGCCCCTGACTCAATATAACTATCAATTTTTTCATCATCAAAATCAGAAATTCGCCCTTCTATGGTAATCTCACAATCAGGCGCTAAAGGAGCATGTTGTTTAAAATAACTAATTACTCGTGCTAACTGTCCAGAGGCCAATGCAGAAGGTGTTCCACCACCAAAATAGATAGCATGAATTGGGGCCGACTGCATTGCTTTACTATTGATTTCTAAAGATATTTCTTGTAGCAAATAGTCTATATAAGTTTTGGTATCAAACTTACGTAATGGATTTTGATAAAAACCACAAAACTGACAATGAATGTCGCAAAAAGGAATATGTAAATAAATTAGCCTTTTTTTGCCAGCTAAATTTGAATTTTGTAGGTTATTCCATTGTTGCTCTAATTCTTGAGGCGGAACAGGTAAACTTGCTTGTAATGGCATCACAGCCCAACGATCTTCAAAAGGTAAAACCGAATTTAAAGCGTAATAGGTACTTACATCAAATGATTTCATAACTTCCATTCATAAAAATAATCTTGCTGAATTAAATAATAATTATTCTCATTTATCAATGTTTTTTTCATTATTACTTTTTAAGTAATAATAAATTATATAGTACATCAGATCATAAATATCCAGATATGTTTACTGCTCCTAGTTGGACTTTCCAACTAGGTTTAGATATTGATTTTTAATCTAAAAACAAAAAATCACGCCACCAATAATTGGTAGGGTTGATAAAAATAGTTTTTTTCAGAGAAAAAATAACAATTAAAATTCATTATAAATTATTTTCAAATGAGTACTTAATCTGCTTTTATAGCAGTATATTGTTAGTTATTTAACTAATAATTAGAGTATTTGAAAAAAATTTTTCAATTTTATGTTTATAATTTATTGATTATAAATTTATTATTTATTTAAAAAAAAGTTTATTTTTATTCTTAAATTTGGCTTTTTTTTTGCTCTTCTGCTGTAAATCCTTATAGATTTTATGTTGATAATAGTTCTCATTTTCACTATATTACCCAGTCTAATTTTTAAGCCATGGTAGGTAAATAAGTAATGAAGAAAAAGTTTACGGAAAAATTTGTATTATTTTTGCTGATTTTCAGCATTAACAGCCTAATTAATTTCAGTTCAGCTAATCAAAGAATCGTTATTGCTGGCGGTGCTCTTACTGAAATTGTGTTTGCCCTTGGCGCTGGAGATCAAGTTATCGGTGTTGATAAAACGAGTAGTTTTCCTGAAAAAGTTAAACAATTACCACAAATCGGTTATTGGAAATTATTAAATATTGAAGGAATTTTATCGTTAAAACCATCGCTGTTTATCACATTAAATGATGTTGAACCTGAAAATATTATTGATCAAGTTAATCAATCAAAAGTAGACGTTTTAGCTTTGAAGCGTGTACCAGGAACGATTGATTTACTTTATGAAAATATTAATAAAATTGCAGTTAAGTTAGATAAACAAAAAGAAGGACAAGCTCTCATCGAGAGAATTAAGACGAATATTGCTGACATTGAAGCGAAAGTTGCTACACATGCACAAAAAACTAAGGTTTTAGCTTTAATGAGCATGGGCGGAAATAACTCAGTAGCAGGAAAAAACACAACTATTGATGCATTAATTACTATTGCTGGTGGTGAAAATCTTGCAAATCATAATAGCTTTAAAAGTTATACAGCTGAATCATTAATTACCCTAAATCCAGAAGTTATCATATTGAATAAACATTCAATTGATCAACTAGGCGGCTTAGATAAAGTTAATACGATTCCGGGTATTACTGAAACGGCAGCGTTTAAAAATAATCGAATTACCATTATTGATGATAGCTACTTATTTGGCATTGGTCCAAGGGTTGATGAAGCAGCCAAAATACTCTTCCAAAGTTTTTATCCGCAATAAGTTATTTTAAAAAATTTAATAAAATTTTTATTAATTGAAGCAATAGATGTGCACTTTATTATTTAGTATATCAGATTTGAAAGGACTAACATGTTGAAGTTTAGATATTTAAAAAATACCAGTTCATTAGCAATAGGTTTAACCTTAACCTTAGCGTTACCTGCTATTGCAGCTGATAAACCTAATGAGCAAAACGATATTGATACTATTACCGTTACCGCTCATGAAGCAACGAAAAAACCCGGAACAAATACCGAAATTTCTGAGCAAGATATTCGCCGTGATGGTGGAACTAATTTTGGTACCATTATGCGTTATCAACCGCTGATATCTGCTTCTGGTAGCATTTCAGGCTCAAGTAGTGGTAAAAGTAGTTGGGACCGTGGTGGATTTACCGGTTATAACATTCGTGGTTTAGATGCTAACCGAGTTTCAATCGATATCGATGGTATGCCATTACCAATTGCCCAAGGTCGAGTTAATTCAGTAGGTCGAGCTGGATTTGGTTCTTATGGTATTGGCCGAGATTATATTGATACTTATATGTACAATAAAATTGATATCCAATCTGGCGCAACCTCGGTTAGTAACGCCAATAATGCTTTAGGTGGTTCAGTATCATTTCAAACTAAAACCGCAAGTTATTACCTCTATCCGGGAAAAACCAGCTTTTTCGGTTTCCAAAACAACTATGACAGTGCCGACCGAAGTTATCACCAAGGTTTAACTATGGCGGGTGGTGATGAGTATCTAAATGGTATTTTGGTATTAAGTCGACGCGATGGTCAACAAACTCGTAATTATGGCGATTCAATCGATAGTTATCCAGAAAATTGGCACTCTAATTCAATCTTAGCTGGTTTTGGTTGGCAAATGACGGATGAACATTTACTCAACACCACTGTTGATTACAATAATAAAACCAAAAATTCTCATTATGATACTTGGGATAGATATGGTAAAAAGGTTGAATCATTTGATAAACAAAGAAGCAAAAATAATCGTTTCAATCTTGCAATTAAAGATCAATGGAAACCGACAAATATCAGTTGGATTGATAGTTTAACCACACAATTGAATTATCAACGTACTAATGTTTATGACAATACCGACCTCCGTCATAAAACTAAAGGTAATTTTAATACCCAAACGAACTACAATACCAAAGCTTATAACTTTATTACGACTTTAATCAAAAGTTATGATAACCAACGCATTAGTGCTGGTTTAAATGGTAAATGGAGTGAAGATGAATCACCATTCTTTTCATCAGCTAAATCACCAAATACTAGAGTATTCCCTGATGGCGATTACAGTAAACCACAAGCCGATAGCCGTAGTTATCAACTTGGTGGCTTCTTCGAAGATCGGATAAGCTTTAATGTTAATGACAGTAATAATTTTTATTTAGTTCCTGGTGTCAGAGCTGTTTACCAAAATACTAAACCGCGTAACCTTGAAAATATGTCATTATCAAAAATAAGTAGTAGTCAATTAGGTAAACAATACAATGGTAATAGTGATTTTAAAGTATTACCTTCGATGGCATTTATGTATGACATTACCTCTGATTTCACTGCCTATTTGCAATATAAGCGTGCAGCACAAATGCCAAATCAGAACCAACTTTATGGCTCTTATTTAGCGCATAGCAACATGTATGTATTAGTAGGCGATTCAAATCTTAAAACTGAAACCAGTGACAACTTTGAATTAGGTTTAAAAGGACAACCTGTATCGGGTGTGACACTTTCATCATCAGCTTTTTATAATAAATATAAAAACTTTATAGCTTATACTCGCTATAAAAAAGACTTCGTTGGCATTGGTAACCGTATTGTTTATCAATCTGAAAACCGTGATAAGGCTTATATTTATGGTGCTGAACTAAGCAGTGAATTCAATATCGGAAAATGGATTGAACCGGTTAATGGTTTGAGCGCCAGATTCGCAATTGGTTATAACCAAGGCAAATCAAAATCGAGTTATTTAGGTGATAAATATATTGAGATGGATTCTATTGCACCAATGAAAAGCACTATCGGCTTAGCATGGGACGATCCAAACAAGTTTTACGGTGTAACGATTACTGCAACCTTCCAAAAAGGCAAAAAGGCCGAAGCAACATCTCGTGAAACTTATGGTAATGATGGTAAACCAATTGATAAATCTAAAGATGATTACTTTAGAATCGCTGGTCATGGTATTGTTGATTTAACTGGTTATATCAATATCACCAAAAATGTGAAGCTAAATGGTGGCATCTACAATCTTACCGATCAAAAATATTGGGATTATCTAAGTAATAATAAATTATATAGTACATCAGATCATAAATACCTAGATATGTTTACTGCTCCAGGCCGTACTTTCCAAATAGGTTTAGATATTGATTTCTAAAATTAAATAATCACAGAATAAAAAATAACCCGCTTTTGCGGGTCATTTTATTAGCATAACTGATATGACTATTGATTAATTTTTTCAACAATAAACCAATTAATTATTATAATCTTGGTTATGTTACGCTCTTTTTATCCAACTGAAAATCTAGGTGCAAAAATTAAGAAGAGAAACATGAAGAGATAACAACATATAGGAACAATTATAAAAAATATCCCAGTAATTCTTAAAAATTTATGAGATGAGAATAAAAGAAATATACCAACAACTAAAACAGCGAAATAAACCCACCAATAAATAATCAAAGTAAGTAAAAACACTCCCCAGCCATTTAACGCCATATTTAATTCCTTTTTAAATTGTTTTATCTCTGTATGTCATAGATTCTATCATTGTTAGGAAAATTTAAAAGCATATTCAAAATGGATATTGCAAATAAATCACTATATAAAACAGATCGAAAATTATAATTGTCTTACTCTAAATTAATATCAAAATAGCTAATTCACCAAAAGAAATTAAATAATAATAAAGCATTAAAGATAATACAAAAAACCTTTATTAAAACCCTAAATAATTAAGTAAAATTTTAAAATGAGGTCACAGAATTAAAGCAAGGATAATCAGCAGTTAAGCTTAGCGACGGTAAACGATTAGTTATCATAGATTTTAATGGCGTCCCCTACAGGAGTTAAATTTAATTCAAAATTAATTGATTAATAATAAAAAATATTAAAAAATAAAATAAAATACCGATAAAAATACCGTTAATATTTTTTAGCCCATTCAAACTGCATTCCAAAGCTCTGCTCTAAATGATTATACACTTTTATCACAAATATAATTAAATAAAAAATAGCTCAAAATGTTAAAAATAACACTTTACATTGTATGACAGATGTAATACTATAAACACATAGAAACAAACAACACTAACATTAACTTAGAGAGCCGAAGCGATGAGATGATCGGGTGAGGCGAAGGAGAAAATAAAATGACAACATTAAATGAAGTTTTCGGAAGAATCAACAATGAAGGCAATGTAGATATTCTATATATTAATGATGGCGACAAGGTTACTAGATTAGACATTGACAATTGTTATCCAGTTAATAGTTCGCTATCAACTCGCTACGAACATGCAAGCGGTATTGTGCTAACAATCGAACAATGTAAAAAACTCAATATTGAAATTGAATAAATAAAGCCCGAAAGGGCTTTTAAAGGTGACATATGAAACAAATATCAAGAAACCCAAGTTTTACACCATCGCCACAGTTGCGAAATGATTTAAATAGTAATTCAAACGGTGTCACATATCGATTAAATCAAATATGGGATAGATACGAATATATTATTAGAACGCAATCATTAGAGTTATCTATTGATGAAATTCATTTATTAAATTCGATCTTAAACGGAACATTTATTGATCCTGTATTAATTGATAATTTATATTCTGAAATCATTGATAGTGATGAATATTTAGCAGGCAATGAAATAGCTAAATCACTAGCTGAAAAATTTAAATCTGCTAGCTACGAACAATCATTGGCAACAATTGAACGATTAAAAAAATGAAAAATTGGTCTAATGAAGAGGTCGAAATTTTAACGTTAAATTGTCATTTGCCTATTGCAGATTTGATGAAATTATTACCACGTAGATCATACAATGCGATATATAGCAAAATTCGCGCGCTTGATGATAACAATGTAAAACCATTGTACGCAAAATCTTTTTTTAATAAAAAAATAACTTCTCTTGACGATGTTGATGAATATATTAAATATGATTTGATCGAATGTCTTGAATGTGGCAAATGGTTCCCATTTTTACCTGTTCACATCAATAGAGTTCATCAGATTGATGCTGTGGATTATAAAATCCGGCATGATTTGCCAGCTCAAACTCCTCTAGCTGGAGTTAAATATAGAGAGATGCATCGAGCTAAAATGAATAAATTAATTGAAGATGGGATTGTTACGCACGAGCATCTTGAAGATGCGATTGAAAAAGCCAGAAAAATCGATCGGGGACAAAGAGCCACTTATGAATTAGAAAGGCAACGGGGGATTATCACAAAAAATCAAATTTGGTTGAAATCACCACGCACAAAAGTCGGGCATAAATGATAACAATAAACTACACACTACCAATCTATATTAGAATGACGCCCGACGATTACGATGACGAAATTACGGGCGAATGCTATATTATCAACAGTCACGACGATCACAATTACGTGTTCTATCAAAATAATAAAACTATGTTTGATATTGCTGATTTTGTGATGCTACATGACGCTGTTGAATATTGTAAGTTGAAGATTGATAGTGTATTTTGATTTTATTGTGGCTTTTCCGGAAAAATAACGTTGATGTCTGATACGTCAATTCTATTTAATAAAACACGGTACTTTTTCCACGCCTTCAATTTGTCTTCATCACCATCTTCTGACATATCCAGATCAATCACATCTTGTAGTATCGATATGTTTTCATTAGCTTCATTGAGCAATTGTTGTCGTTTTGCGGTGTTAATCATAATCATTTCATCTGCAGTAAAAATGCGCTCAACTGCAACTGGATATCCATTTTCATCTGATTTAATTACAAGGCTTTGCGATTGTTTTTCTAATAATTCAGCATGATATTCACTACTAATTTCAACAATATCATCTGGTAAATCTGTATTTATACTATCATCATAAAAACCGCATGTTTTTTTACTATAAAAAATTGACATATTAATATCCTATTGTTAAATAACTGTATGCATATGATCCGATAACAATTTGTCCGCTTGTAATGCCTTTAGTGCAGATTGTTATTTGGCTTTTTGTTGAATCCTTTGCAGATATCCCCCACGTTGTCGCAGAGTTAGACGAAAACCATGCCTGCGCATCTCGTTCAACTGCTATTGCAAATAGTGTGGCGTTTGGGTTAGATATAGGTAGCGTAACACGTGCACGTCCTGTTGCGTCAGTGTTTCCCTCTCCCCATTGGATCACTATGTTTTGAATTTTACCAGCAATGAATAATGGTATTTGAGCATATCCGTTTTTAGACAAAACACCATTTCCAATCATATTTTGTTTTTTCAATGTTGGTAAAATGTTGAAATCAACTTCATTTAATAGTTGAAGAAGGTCGTTCACCTCATAAGCAGATTCACCGTTCGCGGTAGTTTTTACTGCAGGTAACGCATTAAAAAAATCAGCCTGTATTTTTTTCCATTTAGTTGTATTTGTTGAAGGTTTTGCATCGTCATTTTCAACTATAGCAATATATAAAACACCGTTGTATTTAATAATAGCATTCACAGGATAAATAACTGTTTCACTCCATTCTGGCACGCCCTGCTGTAATAAATACATCATATTTTTATCAACACGATTAAATGCGCCATTCATCCATTCAAGTGGAGGTTTAGATGCAGTTTGATCAATTGTTACGCCCCAACCTCTGCTGATGTCTGGAAAATTAGCGCATTCGCCATTTTTCGCTGAATCAGCAAATATTAAATAATCTGGTTTTTCTTGAATTTTCATTAATTAATTCCTATTTCCTGTAGTCGAACAAATTTACCGATATTGAATCCATAACTACCGTTATCGTGAGCAAATCCAAACGGTTTATCATTTACTAATACTGTGTATTCATACATAACACCGACAGGTCGCACTAAAATATCCATTTTGCTTATTGCATATAGCGTTAATGAATTTAGATTGTCACTGTTAACGATAATGTTCATTGTCATATTTTGAATATCGATAACATTACTATTGTTACCGACAACAAATTGAATTGATTTAACAATGTTTTCTATCGTTCCGTTTTGATAATTTTTAGTTATTTTTGCTCTAATAAAAAAACGGTAGTCGTTATCATTTAAAACAACTGATGCCGATAATGCATCGCCATACCTATAAAATTCACCCACACCAAAAGATAAAGCGCTATCATCTTCGAGCCAGCCAAAATACTCTTTTGCAATTGCTGTTGGTAAAACCCGTGATACACCGATATGACGACCGACTAAATCAAGCGCATAACCTGTGGCTGTGTCAATATTTAAAATGTCGGCGATTTGGATGATGTTTTGAAATGTTAAATCAGTCTCTTTGTAGACAGCCCTGATAGTTCCGAATGCTTTAGGTTTAGTGCGATACTGCCAAATAATAAAATTTTCTCTATTCAATCAACACCTCCATGCTGTTTATCTGTGCGTATTCACGGTATCCAATTTCAGCAATATTTGAGCCATTTACAGTGAGTGATTTAATGTAGAAACCATCTACTAAATTGATGTTAGATATGATGCGTGATGCATAAACATTTTCGCCGATATCGAAATCCAATTTTTTTAAATTTTCCTTGATTTGTTCAGTGTTGATATCATCAAAAGATTTATAACGCCCGATTATCATTGAAACATTTACGTTAATTTTTGTAGGCCTGTCAAAATAGACTTTTCTCAACAATCCGTCCTGCGGGTGTGTTGTTTCTATTTGACCAAATAAACCACATCCCCCTATTTTCTTTTTAGTGATAACTTCCGCTATTTTTTCATCATCACCGCCTAGAATTACAGCATTTAATGAGTGCGGCGGTACACCTTTTTCATCGATGTTATTGGTGAAATTTTCATAGACAAGGCATTTACTAACACCAGTTATATTTAATAATGCTGATTGCATACCCTGCCGATCATCATAGTTATTAATCGAATGAGACAGCATAAAACGTTTTAATAGCTGTTCGTCGGTTTCCTCATCAACACCGCCATAACTTTTAGTGTTTGCAGTCACCTTATCAATACCTATAACTATCGTGCTCGGCGTGAATTCTTCTAGCGCATTAACTGTGTAATCACCAAGTTCTAATGATCTAAATTTAGTACGAGCGCTACCCAGATCGTTTAATGTTATCGCCTCAGTCGTAACCCATTTATTTTTGTTTTTATCAATGTAAATAGAATTAACGGGCACTGTTGTTTTTGGTGCTCCAGTAAAAATAACATCATCGATATATGAATATGATGCAGTTATTCGTGTTATTCCTGCATACATGGCTCGCTGTTCTAACCACTGCCCCATAGCTTGGTACGGATCTAACATTTGCACGATAAATGATACAGCCTGATGTACATTAGCTAATTCCTGCGAAAAAAGCCCCAATAATTGCCCGTCTGGCGTGTCACTATCGAGGTTAACATTCTCACCGTAAATAGATTTGAATGCATCCACTAATCGATTTTGGATAGTATACAAGTCATCTATTTCGATTCCTTTTTCACTTATCTGTAACATTGATTGACGCCTCGTTGATGTTGTTAAATTTGTCTGTGTAGGTTATTTGAATTAGAAATTGGCGAGTTTCTGGATCGAGTAAGATATCGAATTCGTCAATATTTAAAACGCCCTCAACCTTGAAAATTTCAGTTCTAACATCAATTTCTAATTGTTTTGTATTCGGATTTTTAGTGAGATAATCAAACCACGCTATACCATCGTCACGATTCAAAAACCAATCTCGTTTTAGTGCTAATAATTTAGTTTTTACACACTGTGCTATAGCATCAGATCCGTTTAGGTAATTTGCAAAACCTCGCCCGAATGTCCAATCGTGACTACTATCTAACTCTCTAACAATCATTCTGGTGCTCCTGTTGTACCGCTTCCACTTTGTACATCTGTATGAACATGCGTATTCAAATCAACACCTCTATTAGTTTTAACATCCTCAGCCGTAATCGTTCCTGTGCTATTAGTGTTACCGTCTGACTGATTAAAACTACCGTTTTGGTTATAGTTGCCTATTTGATCTGTATCACCCTCGTGCTTAATATTGCCTTTTATATAGATTGTTCCCTCAGTTAATCTTATATGAGTAGATCCGTCATCAGTTTGCATAGATGCGCCGTCATTATAAAAATCAGGTATTTTATTAGGCACACTATTACAACCGACGATAAAAAAACCGTCACTAAGATCATTAATTCTGTTATCTAACGGTTTTGATTGGCTACCGCTGGCATACCAGCCGTCGATACATCGACTTGAAAAAACAACTAATCCCTCATCACCTGCTTTTATGGGTACAGTAATACAAAATCCTCCAGCGTGGGGGAATTGTGCAGGCACATCAACTAAAGGGGGGATCGTGATTTCCTGCCCGTTTGCGTTAACTCTGTTGATCATTACTTGGCAACTGACGGTATGGCCATTAAAACTAAGCACTTTTGCAGGTAGTGCAGTATAAATATTTGATTGCGCTCGTTTTATCTGACTTTCGATAGCGTTATATAGTGAATCTGTCATAAATTACCTAATAAAAATGTTGACTTGTGTGTATATGTGTGTATAATTATATTCAGGTTAGGAGGTAAACATGAAATCAACTGACCTGATAAAGGAGCTTACTAATGCAGGGTGTGTTCTGAAACGAGTTAAAGGTAGTCATCATATGTTTTATTCACCGATAACTAACAAAACGTTTCCAGTTCCTCACCCAAAATCGGAACTACCGATCGGCACAGTAAGATCAATAAAAAAATCGGCGGGGCTTCTATAGCCCGCCACCTTTTGGAGGTACTATGTTTTTCACTCTCGGTATTGAAACGCCTACTGACGGCAATACCGCCTATGGTATTGTTGTGCCTGCGCTATGTAATGATAAATATGATTGCTACTCAGCCGCTGATAAAGAAAGTGATATACCAGCGATGGCAACAGAAGCTATTCTGTTAACAATTCAAGATATGATTGAATCGGGAGATTATGATATTAAAGACATTCATAATGACCACGTTTCATATAAAAGTAACAATGAATATACACACTGTGACACATGGGTTATTATTGATGTCGATTTGTCAACTTTTACAGGAAAACAAAAACGAATAAATATCACACTTCCTGATATCCTGATAGATCGAATTGATAATGCAGTAAAAGCGCCAAATTCGTTTTACAAGGATCGCAGTAACTTTTTAGCTGAGGCGGCTATTAACGAATTGTCATTACATAAATAGTGTTAAATAAAAACCGCCACTAGGGCGGTTTGTGTAAGTTTTAATTATCAAATTTTATCAAAATCAATTTCATAATTAGTATTGTATTTATTTCTAAACTACCTACACGGCAGTAAACATGGTTATAGAGAACGTCAAAACACTCTAACTTTTCTAAGCTGCCTACACGGCAGTAAACTAGAACATTATACACAATAAACTTTGTTCAGAAAAAGAATAATAACCAATTTGTAGCTAAAAACCCTTTTTTTACACCTATTTATAACTATTTGATTTTAAATGAATTATATTTGTCGGTAAAAAAAGGGTTAACTAACTAATGATGTCTAATTACTGGCAATACATTATTCCATTTGTCTATTATATTTTTTGCGTTAATATGTGCTGTTTCTCGCTCAATAATTAATTTTGCACTATGTAAATTTCGTTTGTACTCGATTGCCATTGAGTGAAATGCACTGACAAAACTAGAATCAATTGCCCTAAGGGCTGGCTCGATAAGCTCAATTTGAGAACGCATTCTATCTGCTACTTTATAAAGCCAAGCTAAGTCGTACCAATCTTCATCAGACAATCCATTGCGAGAGTGAATACCACCCAACCACTTAATAGCCTCGTCAAATTTACTAGCGGGCAACTCTTGATAGCGAGGCACTTTGAATTGCTCATAGAATTTAGTATAAATTGCTTGATGATGTTCACCTGTTCGATATGAGCGTTCATTTACGGCTTGTTTGATTGCTTGCTGTTGTTCAACTGAAATAGTATTAGGATACTGTTGCGCTACTTTCGGCATGAAATGATTATAGAGAACGTCAAAACACTCTAACTGGTATTGTTCTAATTTTTGCCTAATTTCTGGTTTTACTCGATTAGTATCGATTCCAAATAGCCAACCGTTAATCATTGAAATGGGAAGACAAGCAAGCTTTTGTATGCCTCCCTTAGTGGGTGTCGCTATCATGACGACACCTTTATTTAAAACATTGTGGCGATTGATTCTGTTAAGTTGGGCATGCCAATCTAGACCTATATTTTCACACACAGGTTTCATGGCAATATATGGTTTGTTTTCGTGATTGAGTACGATTAAAGATTGATTGTGAAACTGAATTGTTTCTAATTGTGTGTTCATTTCTACATCCTTTGAGTTTTATTGTTAGACCCATTTTGAGTGGGCGATCAGGAGCTCAAAACTGCTCAAAGTCAGCGGACGTATTTCTCTTTCGAGTATTTTATTAGTCTCACTCCCGATCATAAAATCTGGATATAAAAATACCGCATAAACTATCGGGCGCGGTTTCCGCTTTGAGTTAGTGTTTTGAGCACCTGAATACAAATTTAACTTAAAATATGTTTACAGTCAAGTCAGTTATGCTATAGTCAAAAAACGAACAACTATAATTAATGTTTTTATGAATTTTCTAAAAAAATTATTTGGATTGAATAAGGAAAAACCAGCAACTTTAAAACAAGAGCCAATAGTTGCTATAACTCAAACAACAAACTTCGAAAAAATGCTACAATTTGAAATATCTCGAAGCACTTTAATAAAGGAAGATGCAAAACCAACTTTAATCAATGATTTTAATTTATTATCCACCCCAAATTTTGGTGATGAGTTTTTAACTCTTGAAGAAAAGAAATCATTAAACCTTAATTCAAGAATGAAGATTCATAAAAAAATTATTAGCGTTTTAACTGATGATGCGCTTGATAATGAAAGCAATCCAAAAAATATAATTCTAAATTTAGTATATTCAGCTAGAAATAAAGTTAGCTTGAATGAAGAATTAGAAAAAATAAAAGAGTTAAAAATAAAGAACATCAAAGTTTTAAACGTGGGTGATGCTAGAGACTGTGATTGGTGTATTTCTATGGATAAAAAAACTATATCTGCAGACACCGATTACGTAGCATTAATTAATCAAAATTGCACTTGTGATTATTATAGAGGTCGTCTTCTTGCTGATATCAAGATTGAATAAAGCCCTTTCGGGCTTTTTAAGGCTTTGGCATTACAGAAGTTTGGTTTTCTTCTGTTATGCTAGATTTAACTAATGCTATTATCTCATCAAAGATTGGTTTGTCGTTCCTGAGATCTTTAGATGTTTTGTATCTATCTAATACATTAGGTTTTTGAATATCGAATTTCCACAACGCTAAATAAAAAACTTCAATCGGTGATGACGGTTTATCGTCTTTTTCTAATTTATTGATTTTTGACATTGTTACTTCAAGATATTTTTTAAAATAACTATCGGACGTTACACAATTTTTTAAAATTGGAAACATAACATTATCTTTAGTACCGACACAGATTAAATCTAGCTTGTTACCCTTGTTAATATTCATTGCGTCATCTTTATTTTTCAATTCAAGTGATACATATTCAAATTGATTTTTACCATTGGCAACAACAAAAGGATCACCGCTTAAATCGGTTTTTACACCCGATGCAACAGTTTTGATATTAATAATCTGATTATTATATGTCTTCTCATATTTGTATTGATTATTGCTATATTCATTGATTAATTGAGATGCATTTACTCTGGGTATCACATGACGAATATTTGAATTCCCATCATTTCTAAAAATAGCTATATCTTCTTTTATAATCTGCTCAGTAAGTCTTTTCGCATTATCATTAGCAAATGCGTTAAAACTAAGTAGAGTCAGCACAGTTAAAGCAATTATTTTTTTCATGTTTCATTTCCATTTATTTGAACAGAAACAAAATAGCAAAAGAATCATTGTTTTTCAAATTTTCCGCCCTCGCATACTAATTTACTATGCCAATTAGTACCGCCTAAATCCCCGTTGTGTTCTATCGATTTTACTTTATAGTCACCGTTATATTCGGTTAATTTTGATTCAACACGAACAAGCGATCCTATGCGATATTGCGGATTGCACAAAGTCGTGACTTCAAGCCCTTTATCCGTCTTTTGCGGACTGCCAATCATTCCTGTAGTTCTTGAAATTATCCATCCTTCATTATTTGCAAGCGCTCTATCTTTCGGAATAACAACTAGTTGATCATCTTGAATAGACCAATCAGCATTATTGTTGATCGCTATTTTATGCATAACGTCACGAGTATCGCACATCATAACCTTGCCTCTTGGCAAAACCCTGTCATTAGGTAAGTTTATGCTACCTCGTTGAACACCAAAACTACTTACAGCCTCATTCAAAAAATCGCTATCTTTTTGCCCTTTTTGCATTGTTTTAATAATAGTTTTTTCGGTATAAGCTCGGTGACCGTCAGCGCATTTCATAGTTGTTATAATGTCTTGTCCAGCAATCTTATTCTCAACCTTTAAAATATCGCCACAAAAAATTAAACGCAAAACATCATCTTTATAACAGACTGATAACTCTAAAAAAGTGTACTGTTTGCCCGTAATTAAATTACGATTAGAATCGTTGAGGTTGTAAACCGAAATTTCACCCGTGTTAGGCTCTGAGGTTAGGGTCTTTTTGATAGAAAAAGTAACACGAAGGTTATTAATAACAATACTCTCTTTGCGATTACCTATTTTAAGCTCTAAAACCCTGCCGAATTGACGCACGCCACTCTCCTTTTTCCATAATCATCAATTGCATTCGATTGTTAAAATCAGCTTTAGATGTTGAGTTAGCACCTAGTCCTAATTTGTCTTTCAGTACTAACACAAACGGTAAATTAAATTCAATGAGAGATGGACTACCGACTGATAGCCCTTTATTTTTTGTAATATATTCATCTTTATCTATATTGAATAAATCAAATTGATAGCCACGTAATACTGCGTTATATCTCAATGTTAATTTTAGATTCATGTTGTATAGTGAGAATGATTGCTCTAATACATCATCTGATGTTGTCTGTATAATGTGCATTTTATACTTTTTTCCCAGTAGCTACTTCAGCTCCAATCTCCAAAATAGATTCTTGCTTCACCTCTTGCGGCTGAGTTCTACCCAAATTTCTCACTTTCGGCTTTTGCATTTTAAAACCATTTGCAATTTGAGTTTCGACGATAAATATCTCACGAAAGGTTATGATAAACTCGCCAACCGTGTTTTGTTTTTGAGTCAGTCCTACGGAGGTTATGACCATATTTTTATATTGCCGTGAATTTGTCTGTAACGTAACTGGCTCACCGCTACGTTGTATTGCTAACAGTTTTTCGTAAGCATCACTGATGCGGTCTGATGATAGATTATTGAGTAATGGCGATTGATAATCGGGGAGAAAATCAGCAACAACATTATTAACAACTTTTTCAGCCGTTTTAATGTGTGATGCATAACGATTAATCAAATTTTCAGCCTGAGCAGTAACAACTTTCACCTCCATTGGTAGCGGATACTCAGATAGGTTAACACCAAGAGCATTATCAAATGAAAATGTGTTAGTTTCATAGCCAACCACTAATCCATTTACCGTAACTTCCTTAGGATCTAACACTGCATGGTCTGCAATATTAGCTCCATTCTCGATGGGGTTTTCTGTTACTCTCAGCTTTGATGTATGTTGTTCTACGGTGTTAATATCGAGGCTGAACGTGCCAGCCTCTGTAATTATCAAACCTGTGTTTGATGCTGATTTATTTAATATAGATTGAAACATTAGTTAGATCCTAGTGCAGTTTTTGAATTGTCAGCTATTTTCTGGATTTCTCCAGCCGCTAAACTATTTAAGTTGTTCAAGCCTTCCTGTGGTGTTGTCACGTTCATTGTGTTATTGATTGTGACAGCGTTATTGTTGCTAATGTTTTTATTGGGTACTGCTATGCCAGCACTGGCAGATAGGGCGGGATTGAGCTTTAATTGATTTTGACGTTTAACTAAAACCGCTTTGTCATCGTCATCGTCATCATCAAATAACCCCGTCCATGATAATGCCCCTTTAATTTTCCCGCCGACGGTATCAATGAAGCTGAAAAAATTATCTTTTATCCATTTGATTGCGTCCTCAAAAGGCTTAGTGATAGCTTTGTGTGCTTCTATAAACTTTTTACCAAATTTCTTTACTGTATCTTCACTATCATCAATCCAGCCTTTGAATAGATTTTTTACAAAATCCCATGCGGTTTTGAATGGTGATGTTATAAAGTCCCAAATTTCCCACAGTGTTTTGCCTATTTTATCTGTTACTGAGGTTGTATCATCCTCCCAAATATCAAATAAATTATTTACAAATTTCCAAGCCGCTTTAAATGGCCATGTTATAAAGTCCCAGATTGCCTTGAATATTGCGGCAATACCATTAACTACATCACCAGCATCAATACCCAGCCAATCCATGATTGCGCATATCGCTTTATAAGCCATCCTAAATGGAAAAGTTATTACATCAAAAATAAAACCAAAAATTTTGCCAATTCTATTGACTGTTTTTTTTGCGTCTTTTTCTGACATGCCAAAAAACATCAATATATTTTTAAACAAATTAGCTAATGCTGATTTGATTTTTGAAAAAAGTGATTTAATACCATTTATTAATGCTGTAAAAAGTCGATTTGATAATAATTTAACTTTTTCGCTGTCACCCTCCCACAGCGCCTTAATCAATTCCCAAACATCTTTGACAAACCGCCAAGCTGATTTTGCGCCATCGATAAAAGGTTCCCAATACGAGCCAAAAAGACTGTTACCGCCATTCATGTAGACCATTAGATCATCAATCAGCAACATTAATCCAGTTAATAACATAATAACAATGCCAATTGGACTAAACAAAAATGCCCGATTTAGAATTGCCCACGCAATAGTAAAGGCAATGATTGCGTTTTTCCAGCCGATAGTATTAGTGATTACCATATCGAGAAATTTGATAAAATTCACAACCACCTGAATCGCCATACCAATGGCTTTAATAATTTTAGTGATACCGCTAGCGACCAGTTCTTTATTGATTGTTAACCAGTTACGAAATCCACCAATTAAATTAGTTAAAGTGGGCGCTAAGTTTAAGGCAATTTTAGTTTTAATGCTATCAATTGCGAGCCCTGTTTTATCCATTTCTCGTTTGTATTGATTGGCCTGTTGCAACTCCTTTTTAGATATTTTAAATAGTGTATCTTTTTTGGTCGCCAGCTCTTTTGCTTTATCAATAGCGCTATTAAATGCTCTGACTAATTTTTTGCCATAAAGAACCGCCGCCGCCGCTAATGAGACAAGAATAAGCCTTAACGAAAATAATTTAGATTTTGTTTTGTTAGCGGCGTTCCCTGCTTCTTTTGTCGATTTATTTGTTTCTTTGATAGCTCGGTTTACATCACTTTGCATTTTATTGGTTGCATTTGATAGCTGATTAGCGCCTGTTTGCAGGGTGTTAACCACCTTTGCAATCTCGCCAGCTTTTGATGCGTCAACGCCAATTTTAATTAAAAATTCTTCCAATAACATATCACGCCTCGTTTTGCCGTTTTTCTGCTAATCTCATTTCAGCTATCACATTATGCATATCAATAACATCATCAAGAGAATAAACCGTCCTGAGTTCGTGGAGCGTTGCATATTTATTTACGATAACGCCCCATACAAACCAATCTACATCGCTCTCTGTGCTATCTCCTCCAAGTTGGCTGTATTTAGCTTGGACGCAATCCCACTTGGTAAAAAACCCAAAAAATGAAACTTTAGACCCTCAACAATAACTTGATAGTAATGGCTTCGATGAGTGTTAAAAAAGTCACTTATTTCTTGAGGTTTTTGGAATAGAACTGTTTTTCCGTCTTCATCAATAGCGGTAATATAGGTAAGGATAAATTTTTCTATTTCCTCAAACTGTTCGGTACCGATATTCGATGCTAGTTGACCAAAATCAAAACCTGTTTTATTGCCGTCCAATGAAAAACAGCCTTTTAGTAAGGCTGTTAATTTTTTTAGGTATTTGTTCGCTTTAAAAAAATCCGCTTGTCGAAATGTGTAGGTTATATCATCTAGGATAAAATCTGTATTTTGCATTATAAACCGCCCTTAATATTGTACTCTGCTTTAGTTGCCTTGAATGTCCACGTTACGCCGTTGTGAGATGTTCCCCGTGCGTGCGTAGGTGGAGTAGTAAACCAGCAACCAGTTAATAGGAATTCATCACCATTGCGCAGGTCTTTGTATGTGATTAATTTACCTGTTGCGGTTGTTGGATTGTTAATTTGAGAATTACGTGATTGATTTAATTTTTCGTTAGTTTCTGAGTGTTGCAATGTTTTGATGGTTATAGTTGCACCACGATTGCATGAGTGAACAAAAACGCCTTTTCCGTTAATACCGTACGTGATATCGCCGTCATCACCGATAGGCGCAATACTAATGGAATCCTGCGCATTCTCATATCCTGTAATTTCGTAGCCGTCTATTACTAGCACGGCGTCTTCCATTGAAAATGATTTAGACATAAATTTTTACCTGTTAAATTGTACAATGATATCAACGCTATGACCTGCACCAGCAAGTTTTAGCGCACAATTGATCGGCATCATTTTTCGAGCCTCTCTATCTGCGGTATCTTGCATTTCGAATGAATCCGAATAGAAATAATAGCCGTTAATTTGATCACCGTATGATAGTTCACCCAGATCAGTTAAAGTCCATTTACCTAGGCCTAAGAATCCGTTATTTTTAAACTGTTCACCGATAATCTTAATTGAACTGATTAAAATTTCTTGGCCTCGATCGGTTTGTGGGATTTTGGTAGGCTGACCTTGTAACGTGTTAAACGCCTGAACCTGTACAGCATTAATAAATGCATCTAATCCAGTTGTTTCATCAATGAACGTGCCACCAATCATCACACCTTCTGCTAGCATATTAACGCCTGCGTAATCAGTGTAATAATTGATACCTAAACGGCGGCATTTTGTAGCCTCATTAACCGTGATTTTGTCATCTGAGGTCACGCTTGCTTGTTGTTTAAATTTAACTGTTTTTGCAGTATTAACACCCGTCCAAACTGTTGTTAGTGCAATACCCATAAGTTCGGCGGCGGCGTGAGTATTGCCCTTATTGTTATACTGAACCATTAAACGTCCACTATTTCTTTTGGATAGCGTTTTAAGTACGTTATCATCAGTATATTCAATGTTAGCAGTTCGTGTTTCAGTAAACGCCATGACTTTAGCATTTTCGACACCTTGAGCGACAACCCAGTCATGAGCCTCAACCAATTCACTATCTGTAATCGTGTTAGCAAAATAAACGCCGTACCAGTTCTGATATTGATTTTGTAATTTGCTCAAGGCCTCCGCTGGCGTTTCCCTGTTATAAGTTGTAGCGTCTTCACCGTTAATTAACGTACCCTTGCCATCGATAAGATTAGTCATACCACCGATATATGTACCGTCCAATTCAGCATTAAATACATAGCCGAAATTAGCGCCTTTCCCTTCTGTTGATGATGACAAAATAAAACGGCTACCAACGGCATCATAGATAAATTTAACACCAACATCCTCAAGCTTGGCGTTAATAATGTTCGCTACGTCATTCATACTTGACACTGAAGTAAAATCAAACCCTGTAGCATCAATTTTTACACCGTCAAAATAAAATGAAAAATATCCATCGGTGATATTTTTGAACTGAATGTAGCTTACAGCTAATGCAGAACCGTTGATTTTTGAACTGATAGCCTGTGTTGTTACACTATCCCGCATATATTTAGCTATTAGCGCCGTTTTTGGCTTCGGTCTTGCAGAAAATAACGCCGATGCCGCTTTGTACACATCTGAATTAGTTCCGAATAATGACGCTACTTGGTTTGTATCTGACACAACAATATAGCGAGTATCGGGGTTAGTAAATTCATCGCACATTTCACTAGTGAAAATAGCAACGACACTAAGGTCGCGTTTTTGTGCGCCCCGCGGTGATTGTTGTAGTGTTACATCTACAACTTGGCTGATTGGTAAACTCATTATTACCCTCTATTTAAATTGAAATTTACTGTATCGCCACGCCTCAATTGAGCCTTGACGATCGGATTAATTGAAAATGTAAGATCGACCTGCGCACGCTGTTCTTTGCCACCTGCGATAGTTGTCGGCAGACTTCGAATTTGCGAGCATCTTAGATATCCCATACCTAAGCGCTTCAATCTCTGCCAAACCGCTGTTAATCGCATTGATTCGGTTAATTTGCACAGCATATCGTACGCATTCTTACCGTATGCATTGATTGAGATAGTAACCTCTCTGAGAGTTGATGCTATTTCTTCTTCATCTGTACCGTTAAATTTAACCTCAGTACCGATATCCGATTGATACGCATTTAGTACAGTGATAAATTTATCCAGTTTTGAAACGTCCTGCATATTGTTAGCATCAAATACCAGCTCCTCAGGTAACGTCAAAACCTCCGCTATCGTGCGTCTGACTGCCGTCATATCGAGTCGCGAGACAGTCGTAATAGCCATAATCGCTCCATATTGAATTAGATATAATTTTGTATCTCATGCCGTGATGATGAAATATCATTGTGTTATCAAGCTTTGCACGTGAAAACACCCGTACAGTTGGGTTATATCTGTCCCCCTCTGGTAATATCTGCAAATCATCATTACTAGCTGGCTGAATTATGCATGTGATATCACCCAAACCATCAAAATTAACTTTAGTGGCAAAGAAGGGATCGCCTAAAAATTGGGATATTAGTTCACGTTTCATTTTTCCCTGACCTCATAAGTTATCGCCCCCATTAATTGACCAGTATCGATCAATGGTTTATTTGCATCGGGTGCACGTTTCTTTCTCTTATCTTTAACTGTTGCTAATTTACGTCTAGTTGTTTCTGCTGTATTAGGTTGAAATTCTCCATCAGTGATTTTGTCTACAATTTTCCCTTTTAGATACACGCCAATTTCAGAAAAAGCCTTTATCGGTGTAATTTGACCAGATAAGCATTCAGAAACCACGACTTTAGTTAGATTTCCTAAATTTTCGCTCTCTTCGGATGCTGTAGAGCGCATGAATGACCGTTCAGGAATGCCACGTTCAGGTACGCCGAACTCGTGAATAACACCTAGTTCAGCATTAGTTATTTCGTCCGAATCCTCACGTGATGTTTCATCGCTCGGAATACCGACAACTAATTGAATACGATTTAGTTGTTCAGCTCGCTTCATGACTTCTTTTAGCCGTTTTACGATTTCTAGTTCATTCATCCGATAACCCCAATGGGCGTTATTAAACGGCGTAATCGTAAATATTCCTGACCGTATGACGTCGATGTTAAATCGTAGTCACTAGGATTGCCTGATGATGTGTTTTGAGATGTGTAACCAATTGATAGACCGCCAGCAGATTTGCTCGATACTGATTTAAAATTTTCACCATTATTAAAAATGGTGTTACCGTCTAAATCCTGATTCAAAAAGCCTTTGACAGCCAATCTGTGTGCCGTATAAGCAAAAAGTCCAAGCTCGTACAACTTGCCCCAAACTTTTTTATTCACTACCAGCTCACTACTTTCTAAAAAATGATTGATTGTGCTGTCATCGACATTTTTAAATTCAGGGTATTCATTGCGAAATTGCATAAATACCCCCATTTTTAGGCGGCAGATTTATAGTCTAAATATTGCGCTGAATTAGGCTCTTTCCACATTACCCCGCTAAATGCCGAGCGATAACCGCTTTGATATGTAAGCAAGTCTTTTCTGTGGGTTTCTAGAAGTTCAGGCATATGTACCTTCATTTCTAAATAATCTTCGTCGTAGGTATAAACCACTAATCGAGAAACACCTTGCTTAGCTTTCTTAGCATAATCAGCAGGAATTTTTACAAACTCAATATTGAAATTGTCATTTTTTGAAGCTTTACGCAATGCCGCCATGATTCTATCCATTGCGGCGATCGGTAATAAATCAACACCAACAATTGTTGAATTTGGATCAAACTTTTGCATTAAATCCATAAAATCTGATGCATCCATCGCAATATGAGTTGGCTGTACAGTAAAATTAGAGCGCTCCCAAACTTTTCTGTATACTAACAAAATCACTTCCACACATTCCTCACAAGTCATCTCTTTAAATGATTTGTTTACAGAGTGGATATCAATTTTTTTCCCTGTTAATAAACCTTCTTGCCCCTTAGATTGTTTATGCCCTAAATAACCTGCATATTGAATTGTAGCCAGCGCATTAGAATATAGATCATTTTGTTTTTTTAGTGTCAAATTAATATCTAAGCGTAAAGCCTTTTCCACTTCTTGCTGTGTATAAATTAAACCCTTAGCCCATTGAGTAACGGGAGTTTTTTTGTATATGATTTCACTATCAATGGTTTCTAATGACGTTGTTTTAATGCCAATAACACCATTTTCAAGAGAGCCTCGAACCTCTGTTACACCGTATTCAAATTCCTCAACACCAAACTCTAACCCTTCTGTGACAGGAACGGCTTCACCGATGTTAATTTCTGGTAATTCTTTTTCTTGTAACTGATTATCACGCTCTAACAATTGTTCTGTAATAATGTCACTATAATCTACATTTTCATAAGCCATTATGCTTTAGCTCCTTTTACTTAAATTTTTACTGATTGAGCATAGCCTAACGTGATTGCGGCGCAGTGATTGCCGTTACTAACACGCTCAACCCAATAACCTAAATCAAGGTTACCCTCAGATACATTTGTGATTTTTCCTGCATCATCACCTGAAGCGACAACATAAACACGATCACCTCGTTTTAGCTCCGCATCATCGACAGCTAACGCAACGACAGCATCACCATGTGAGAAATGTCCAATATTGATTTGACGATCGGCAGGATGTACATCACCGTAAACATCACGAACAATAATGCCGTGAATTAAATCATTAGCCGATTCGATAGGTTTAATACCGCCATCTGGGTTAACTGCTACAAACGTACCGCTTAACAATTCTTTCCCTGTTAGATTTTCTTCACCCCAAACTTTATTGTCAGAACTGGATACACGATAAATTGCACCAGGTAACATTGTGCCGGTATCGGCATCCCAACTCGTAAAACTGTAACCCATTATTTACCTCCTAAACGTTTACTCGCTGATTTTGTCGGTTTACTCTGACTATCATTAAGTAGACTTGAAACAACCTTGTTTTTCTTAGCGCTTGTAGCTACTAGACCAGCATAAGCTGCTCGAATTTCAGCATCAGTTAACTTTGATGCTTGTTCTTTTGTATAAATACCGTGATCGACTAACACGCCGATACGAACATCACGCCCGCTTTTAGCATCATTCAGCTTCACTTTTGGGAATCGTGCTTTAGCATCATTCATCACGCTGTCCTTGTCTTTTTCAGCCTCAAGCTCTTCAACGCGCGCTTTGTATTCGTCACGCTCTTTCTTAACTTGTTCAAGCTCTGCTGTTAAAGCAGTAATTCGGGCGTCCTTATCATCTTCGCCTGCTGTTGGCTCTTCATCGTTCAAAGTTTCAAGCTTTGCTTTTAGTTCATCGATTTGTTTTTGAAGCTCATCAGCCTTGGCTTTTGATTCTTCATCTTCTTTACCTTGAACTTCTTCCAGTTGTTTTGTGAGTTCATCAATCATTTTATTGATTTCCTCTTTTGACAACTCCTCTTCCGCATCATTTAGACGTTTACGAAACGAATCAATCAATGCGAGTAATTTATTTTTTTTAGGCATTAAATTTGCTCCTATTTTTGGTTTACTATCGTTTAATCTACAATCTGAGCCAGCGCGACCTTCGGCAACGATAGCAACATGATTGACTTTGATATTTTTGTGATAAAACTTTCCATTTTCTTCTTGAATATCCGCCGGCTCATAACCAACAGATAATTCGCGAATATCTTTGTTTTTGAGTAACTCAATTGCTGACGCATCTTGAATATATGCATCGCATACAATGTAATTACCGTCAGCTCTCGGATTTTGAACATGCCCAACTGTTTTATTTTTCCAGTCAGTCGCATCAACTGACTTTTTATCGGGATGTGTGATAGTGATTGGCATACCGTCAATCGATTTAAGCGTGTCGGGTTTACTGAGTTCTTCAATTGTGCGGTTAACATCAACAAGCTTGTTTGCTCTGCTGTCCGTTAATCCAATTTCATGCCCGTAATACTGCAAAACCGATCCTTTTGTGATTTTTGCGGTTGTTTTTAAGTAGCCTTGCGGTGTTATTTCCCAAGCCATAAAGCCCTCTTTTAGACGTAAATAATCCTACTCAGTTAAGAGCATAGATTTATCAATTTTGATTAGAATTTAATGTAAGGAATGGCTAAACATCGGCACTGATAGTCCTCACCACATTTACCGATATAACCACCAATTGACTTGCGCTTTTTCCATGTTTTACCCTCATCATCTGAGTAGACTGTGGGGTCTGAATACTTACACAGCATGTTATTTAAAGCCTTGTGTGAGTCTCGTTCTCTCGCATCGCCTGTGCCTTTCCATTTGTAGATATCGAAACCAAGTTTTTTATTTCGCTCTTCTTCAAAATCAGCGTTAATCTTGGCTGTTTGGTCTCTTGCAATGAGTTTTGCACGAGAGTACGAGACATTGCCCCTTGTGCGAATTTCATTAATTAGCTCGCCATGCCTAAAGCCCTTTTTGTAGTTTGTGAAAACATTTGAACCAATGTCATTGATAAAGTCATTTTTGATTGATGTTATTAGCTCGACATTTTGCTGAATAGCTACTGCTAACGTATCGCCCAAAACTTCTTTTTCGATAATACTTGAAAGATCAATGCCAAATGCATTTTGGAAATTTCGGGTAAACTGAGTTTTGTTTTGGTAGTGAACCTTATCAACGAATCGAGTGGCCAAAATCTTGGCTTTATCCTCGATCCTCTCACCAGCAATTGACGCTAAAACCTCAATGAGTGTATTAATATAATCATCATCACTAATCGCTACAGCATCCGTTAGATTTTTTTTACTCAGTGCTGTAGTGATACGGTTAACCATTGTGCGGATGAAATCAGCGAGCGCCTTACGATAATAGACCTCGGCACGTTTGCTCGGAGTTGTCGATGGTAAAAATCTATCACGCCCCTGTAGGGAATTCTGTAGTAGGGAATAAATCTCCATCTTTCAAATCCTCTTCTGTAGTGTTAATTAGCAGTTTGCGCGCGATTAACTCGGTTTGAGCAACTTTATCAGAAATGATATTAGCAGTAACCAAAGCAGAAAAAGCACTAGCAAATTGACTAAATCTGGCGGCTTCCTTGTCTTCATTGACAACTTTGATTGATGGGTATTCAAAGGTTAGTCCGTGGTTCGGCATCATCTTATCGAGAATAAATTTATCGATAAATTCTTGAGCTGGTCGTAATCGGCTTTCTTGTAGTGCGTTGATTGTACCGTGATATGATTCTAAATCTTCTTCACCAGTCGAAAACCCACTAGCAGACAGCCCAAATAACACCGTAATCGGTCTATCTAGCGCACCCGCGGTAACGGTAATAAGTTTTGTTAAAACCTCAGACAAACCGCCGTATGTTGCTGTTTTTTGCTCCCAGCGCCCTTGAGCCTCGCTATTACCGGCATCTAGTGCAATAGCATTCATTGACGATTTAGTATGATTAATTAGATTGATGAACTTTCTAATATCATCTTCCTTACCCTGAGCAACTTTTGCTATCAGATCGGGAATAAACAACACATCAACATTACTATCTTGAATAATATCGCCAATACATGTAATTGTCGTATCAAACAAACGGATAGCATTGTATTTGTTTTGTAAATCAGATGTGCCAAATTGATTTCTATCTGTCAGTTTTGATTTACCAAGTTTCAATCTGTGACAACGTGAATGATGGACCTTATCATTCTTCCCGATTGTGTAGTAAATTGGTTTACCGAAATTCGCTGATTTCAAATCATCATCAATATTACTATCTGGATTAAACTCATTTTTAGTTAATACGATGAAACGCTGTATATCCTCGACATCTGATAGCGGTTGCGACAAATCATCAGCATCAGTAATGGCGACAATTAACGCATCACCAAGCAATGAGCTAAACGCCAAAAATTTTTCTTTTGTCTCGTTTAGCTTTAATCGGTTTTCTTTTTCGATAACGAGTTTTAGCAGATTTTCATCATAATCACCGCTAAACACCCTTGGTAGTTTAAGCATATCCTCGGCTGTTTTGTCGATGTATTTGCCTGTAAGCCACGAACTGCTATACATATTCAATAATTGTCGGTCAGATATTTTCTTATTCGAATATCTCACCGAATCGTTTTTGTTACCAAGCGAGGTAAATAAGCTTTCCATTGAATCAGTAATATAATTTGCTTGTGTCATAGCACATCCAAAATTGATAATTTGTTTTTAATGTAACCGTCTAATGAGTACCGGACAGCATCCCAGCAGTGATTATTTGCATCAACAATAATTGGTAACACCTCACCCGTCATTCTGTCAGTTTTATAGCTATACAGCCTTGCTTCTTCTGCGGTGTGTTTACAGCGAGGATGGATAATAATTTTCTTAAACCCTCGCAGATATGCGATACCATCCTCAACACTGCCTTGCCATTTTTTTGCGGCTGAAATATTAAAGCCTTTGTGCTTGATATGACTGATAGTTTCAGGTCGTGAGCAATCGCCCTTGATTGGCCATTTTCTCGCTTCTGGCACTGAATCATAAAAAGTTGGCATTTCGTCAAGTTCGATGTTAACGCCGTACGCTTCATATTCTATATACAGACAATCATTTAGAATAAATGAGCGGATTAATGTATTCGGGTCATTAGCAAAGCCAAAATCAGCACCGAACAATAAACGGTCGGCTTGTTTGTGCAGGTTGTCATCAAATTCTTCAACAACATATCGACCACTTAAAACTTGTTTATCTGAATTTTCAAGATATGCGCCTTTCCATATCCAAGCATAAGTGGCATAGTCGAGACGCTTTAGGTCGTTTAGTCGCTCTTGCTCTAAAACGTCAGGGAAAAACGGATTATCATTGTAATTTAATTCAACGATAGTTGAATTTTCAGGAGGATTTTGTCTAAATCTCAAATCGGTCGGACTTCCCTTTATTTCAGGATTCCACGTTACCCATATTTCCGAATTATCTTCACGAACGGTAGGTGTTAATTTTCGCCATGCCATTTCAGAAACATTTTCCGCTTCATCAACCCAGCATAGCAATATACGTGCTTTTGATTTGATGCTATCGAGATTGTGACGTAAACCACAAAACACATAGCTAACTAACCCGTTTCTGGTTCTGATGTAGTTTTGACCGATGTCGTAGTAATCAGCTAACCAATCAACCGAGCGAATGGCCTGTTTCACTTCTTCCATGCTTGAATCAGCCAGCGAGTTCATAAACTCGCGAGCGCACAGTATTACACCGCTTACTCCTGCTTCTGCAAATTGATAACCTTTGATTGCCGTCATTAATGCAAATGTACGGGTTTTAGCGCTACCTCGACCGCCGTACGCTCCTCGATACCTGACATTTTCGGCTACAAACACAGATATCAATTTTTTAGGTAACTGTATTTGTGCTGTTGTCATGGCGTTTACTCTGCGGGTGTGACTAGCTCTATTCGTGTTGGTTTTGGTGACATACTGCCATCGGATGATTGATGATCGATTTCTTGTTTTTCGCTATAACCATGATTAGCTAGCATGAGCTTTGTGATGGTTGAATTAAACGACCCCGTTAATCCACCATTTAATAACTTGTTTTCCTGAACTGTTTTAATGGCTTCTAACGTGTCGAAAAATTCTGTGCTTTGCTCGGCATAGTTGTACATTGATGCTTTATGTTTACCTAAATAACAAGCTAAACCAGCTACACTTGGTACTACATCGCCAAAAGTTTCATAGCCCCCAAGCAAATACTCCTTAGCCTTAATTAAACATTCAGCCAGTTCACTTGGGCGACCTACTTTTTTCTTATCGCCCTTTTTCATATTGATACCTTTAATTTTTAGATAATAAAAAACCACCCGAAGGTGGTTTATTTTTTTAATTATATTCGTGTGAAATCAAGTAAATTAGTTTCTCCAAATGAGATGGTT
This sequence comes from Gilliamella sp. W8123, assembly GCF_016101085.1. Lineage (NCBI taxonomy): Bacteria > Pseudomonadati > Pseudomonadota > Gammaproteobacteria > Orbales > Orbaceae > Gilliamella > Gilliamella sp. W8123. Next base: position 118,490 of record NZ_JACFRE010000006.1, on the reverse strand, counting down.
CTTTGAAATAATCAATAGATTTTACTTTAAAATCACGCGCAATTTCCTTGCCGTCTTTTAGGATGGAAAGAAATATTGATCTGTCTCCGTAAACATTTTCAGAAATGCGAATACACTTCACTGATAATTTACTTTCTTCCGCTAGTCCAAAATTTAAATTGTTTATAATATTATTTATACAATTCATTTTATTTTCCTTTTAAAAAGTTAAAATGTTCCCTGCATATGCAGATATTAATAGATAGAATTATCTCTATCTAATATTTATTTATATAAATAAATTTTATCTCGATAAAAAATCGATCAAAAAAAAATCAATTAAGCGGTGTTTTTTTAGCTATTTGTGCTAAATATTATCATTATCTATTCTTTTATTACTTTTTAATAGTATTTCACATATTAATCTCTCTAATTGCCCTCTTATCCCGATTACACATTTCAATAACATTTAATAGGTGCTCGTTGTACCTGACGCTATCGCCAAACGTCATTTTTTGAGGCGGTAAATTTGGTATGCAATCATTTAATAGATTTGCTGGTATTGGTTGGCTGACGTAAACTTTTCGCTCGGTTGTACAAGCCACCAGAGATAGACATAGGCACAAACTGACCAGCACAATCATTATCTTTGAGTTGTTCATTGATTTGCTCCTGCCGTTCTATTGATTGATTTTCTAGCTCACGTTTTGATTGCTCGTTATCTGCAATGACTTTATTGTTTTTAACGATAGTTTGCTGTAGATCATTAATTCTATTAGTTAGCTCCGATTTATCTCGTTCGAGCCGTTCTCGCTCTTGATAATTGTTGTAACCGAAATAGACAACTAACACAAAAATAACAGCAATTAATGCAACACTTAATATTTTTAATTTGTTCATTAGTTAACATCCAAAAATAACGAAACAAATAAAAACCAACCCCAGCCTTCAACTCTACCGATAGCCATAATTGCGGCTATGGCAAAACATGCGAAAAACATAGTTCTTTCTCCCTGTCTCGACGTTTAACCAGCCCATTTAAAACAACTCCACCTGATTTATTCCAACGAGGGAACTCGTTACATGCAGCTCGATAATTTCCGTTATTCAGATGTTTATACATTGTAGATGTGCGCATTTTGCTACAACCTACATTGAATGTAATAGATACGGTCGCATCGAATACAGGCTGAGGCAAATGAAAACCATTAGCATACCGATTAACGCACATTTCTGCTGTTTTGATATCATCTACCCAGCGCCTAGCGATTTCCTCGTCTGTATAACGTTTTTGCTCGACGTTGCCAGTTGAACCAATACCAACGGTTAGGATATTTGCAGGACAATAATATGGCTCTCTAATGCACGATTCAGCGTTTCCAATTATTTCTAACCCTGCTTTACTAGTCCTGATTTCATCTGAGTAATTTGCCAAAACAATACCGATAATAACTGAAACACTACAAATCGCACTCGTCGCTATTTTTTTCATGTTTCGCATAGTATTGCTCTCTCAAATTTTTTTTATGATAAAAATCTCTGCGTTTGTAAATCCAATTAATGATAAATGTAGCTATTGATATAATAATACCGATAATAATAGCAATATCGTTTAGGCTCAGAACTCCAAACATAGAGCATGTGACTCCCCAAAAATAGGAAATAGGTGACGTGTATTTGTCCATATGAATTTACGATTGTTAGTTAATAGAAATGACAGCGTACTAGCTAATGATTAGTAGTGTGTGTCTAGCATTGCTGTCGATACTGTAGAAGCCCCCAAACGTATCAAATTTAAGACTGCGCCAAAATTAATAGAGGTTATGAGGGGGACTGTTATTAGAAAAAGACAATCAGCGAAAGAACTACATACAGTGTTGTTAAAATAAATAAATGCTGATTGCCTGAAACTTAATTTAAACACTAAAAAATTAACATTTTTGTTTATTTTTTACTTTACAAAATAAACATTTTTGTTTATTATAATTACATCTTAAAACAACACGGAGGAATAATGAAACAAAGTGAGTTTTTAAGATGGCTAGTTGCTCAAGATGTTGAAGTAAAGCAAGGAAGAAATCATTGGAAGCTTTATTACAACGGAAAGCAATCAACAATGCCAAGACATCCAAGTAAGGAGTTAAAAAATGGCACAATGAGAGCAATCAAAAAGCAACTAAATCTAAAATAACTAAAGCCCTCGTAAGGGGGCTTACTTTGAATGAGGTTTATATGTTCTATCCAGCAAAATTTACGAAAGAAGATGACGGCGGATATACAGTAACATTTAGAGATATTCCAGAAGCCATTACCTATGGTGATGACTTACAGGATGCTTTAAATATGGCGCAAGATGCTTTAATTACAAGTATGGATTTTTACTTTGAGGATCGCCGAAAAGTACCATTACCTAGCAAAGCACAAAAAGGCGAATACTTAATAGATTTACCGGTCAGTGTTTTCGCAAAAGTTTTGTTACTAAATGTAATGATCGATCAAAATATTTCGAATGTTGAGCTTGCAAAACGTATTAATGTTAAACCGCAAGAAGTACAGCGTATCGCAAACTTAAACCATACAACTAAAATCGATAAAATCAGCAAAGCGTTATCTGCTTTAGGTAAAACTCTTGAATTAAGAATAGCCTAAAGTTTCATTATTCCTCCAATAAAAAAGCCGCTTAATTGCGGCTTTCACATTTTTCGGTAATAAAACTGTTATCATTACCCTGAATTTTTTCTATTTGTCGATTCCTGTCGCATTCCCATTCGTTAGGTGGATATTCGTTATCCCATGCTGTCATTAATTTGCTCTGTGCGTCAGATAAATTGATATTGTATTTATCACGCATATAGAAATATGTACGAGCAATTACGCCTCTAACTTCCTCACGAGGTTGAAATTTCCTAGCTTGAAAATCAACTGCAGATTGGCATTGACCATATTGGGTAAACTCTTTTGTGAATTGTGAGTAACGGAAGTTAGAACGGTCACCATTCACCTCACCGATAGCTGGTTGTAAATTATGTAAATCACCTTCCATTGCATTAAAGGTTGCATCCTTTTTACACTCTTTACGACCACCGTCACGCCAGCATTGCAAGTGTCTACCAAAATTTTCTGCTGGCATGACATGCTCCCATTCGATGCGAGACGCGCGCGTTTCATTTTTCCGCGGTGTATAGCCACATTTACTGAAATCTACAGCACCTTTTTTATCATTAAATACGAATTCACATCCGCAATAGAATGTTGTTTGTTCGGGATTTGCAGTGTAGATTTTTACTAAATGATTTTTTGCATTATTGAAATTTTGCTGAGATGCGAATGTAGCTGTAGATATTAAACAAAACGTGATTATTGTGATTTTTTTTAAGAATTCCATTTCAGACTCATAAATTTTAGATAATAAAAAAGCCCAACTTTTGATTGGACTTGTAATTTATGCGCTTTAAACCGCATCTTATACCAATTATATATGCGCATTTGCGCAAAGTCCAGCATTTTAATAACATTTTTTTGAATTTTATGCTGCTTTTTTGAAAAAATCGTAAATATTACCTCTTATAAACATTTCGGCTTGATTTAATAAATTAATAATATCGTGAGGTCTTTTGCCGACTGCCTTAGCTTGAGCATTACAAGAAACATCTCGCAAATAGTACGCAGTTAATACAATCCATTGGGAATAATTATCAGCTTTAAGGGTTAACACTGCATTATCAACAATCTGCGCCTCTTCTTCGGTTAAATACTGGCGAAAATCAAAATCTCTAGGTGCACCTTCAATGCCAGCAGATTTCGACGGATACTCAGTTCCCATTCTTTTTAATATACGGGTGTTTTTCCACGCCGTTAAAATTTCTTTAGTTTCTCTCATTACGCCCCCAATTTACTTATAGATAATTCTATTCTGCCACCCTTGATAACTTCTTTTCTTTCACTGTGTAATACATCTATTTGCTCATCATCCAAAATGACACCGCTATGAATTAATGCATCAAAAATAGCCTTATTTATATTATCTAGGTCTCGTTTTCTTCTATCTGGCATATAAGCTTTAATTTCAACCATTACCCTTTCAGATAACTTCTTATTAGCTTTATTCTGCAATACGATAGCTATAACGGCGTTTCTAAATTTAATGCCGTCAGGTTTAATGTATCTTCGCTTTCCTGCCGTTCCCCAATAATGATTAACCGTTGGAGGATAAGGAAGTGTTAGTGTAATCATGCTTTCATTACCCCTATTTTCCCTCGCCTTGCTAACTGAATAATTGTTAATACTATTGCTTTATCCAATAAAATTCGTCTTTCTTCTCTTGTTAATTCTTTACCGTTATCAATCTGATAATGACATTGATTACACAATGCGGCACATGCACAGTCATCCGTTTTCATACCCATTCCCTTGCCTTCATTTCTATGCGCAGGCTGAGTTTGACAATAACAACCACATAAGACGCAATATTCTATTGATTTAACAGCATCGAGCCATTTTGAGTTTCGATAAATAACCTGTTTTATCATCATGCCACCTTTGATAACTGGTCTTTGTACTGCTCTGCTAGTCGTATAGCCTCTAACGCATCATTACTAAATTTAACGCCATTTTCCGCACCAAACTGTTCGGCACATGTCACAACGTCAGCGAATTCTTTTTTATTCATTTTCCGAGTTGATAGTCCCATAAACACAAGTCCACCATTGATACCCTTAAGGCATTTTTGCCCGTGCAAATTAGCAGTAATTAAATGCTTCCATTCCTCAGCAGTGAGTTGCTCTCCGTTCCAGTTGACCTGTTTTGCTATATCATTTAAAACAGCCCACATCATGCGATTCTGAGCCAATGAACGCTTATCTTCATCAATAACAATTCTTAACGGATGTTCACTATCAACAGGTAATTGATTTATTACGTTAATCGCTGTAGTGCGTGCTAGTTCGTGTGTTAATCGAAATTCTTTAATCACTTCTAGACCCTTACACACTCAAAATTACGCACTTCAACATCAACTTTAGTATTGCCGAATGAGTTTTTAACTGTAGCCAGCGTTTTAATTAAACCTTTTTCTGTGAGTTTTGAATCACGATGCAATACGATTGTTCCCCACGATTGATGGCCTTTCTTAACTTCTGCTGTTATTTGATATTTTCTAGCCATTTTCATTGTTCCCATTCTAAACGTCTTCACCATCGATAAAAAAATCATTTTCGATATGATCAATTTTTTTCCAGTCGGCGCAATTCGTCTGCAACCGTTCTAATAAACTAATTCCAATTTCACATTTACGTGATTGCCGTCTGTCGTTTATGTTCTCCCTAATAGCGCCACAGTAGTTATCACAGGTTATACATGACCTTGTTGCTACGTTTGAAAAACATTTAGCTTCGTGATTATCGATGCCTTTTTGTGTCTTCCTGAGAACTTTTAAACAGTGCTCACATTCAAACATTGTTAACTTTCTAGCCATTTTTGTATTAACTCCCTCAATTTATTCCTTTCTTCATCAGTAAATTTCTTTACTCTTTCTGCTAATTCATATTTAATTTTTGCTACATTTGCGCCGCGTTTTCGGATTTTAGTTACATAGTCATATGCTATTTTGTCGAGCATGTGATGCCGACCGAGTGAGCAGTGATTAACTCGCTTTAGCATATTTACGCTCTTTTCTGGCTGGCTCGACATTGACTTGAGCGTAAGCCTCAGCTTGATTTATCTCATAAATTCGAGCGTTTTTAATTCCTGCATATACAGTGAAATTACCTGCTCCATGACGATTTAATGCCACAATAATCTCCATTAGGTTTTTATCTGCCTGATCGTTGTAAACGGAATCGCGATAAATACCGATCCAGTAATCACAATCTTGTTCGATTTGTCCTGTATCTCGGCTATCGCTTGGAACAGGTCGTTTATCACCTCTGGATTCAAGATTTCGATTTAACTGTGTTAATAAAACAACTACACAATTCAATTCTTTAGCGAGCGCTTTAAGCCCTTTAGTTATTGCTCCATAAGCTAAATCATTTCGTTGGTCGTCACCCTTCTCTTTATCCATGAGAGTCAAATAATCGACCATGATCATGCCTATTTGCCCTTTAGCTTTAGCTATTCGTCTTGATTCTGATCTGATGTGCGATAATGTGATCGCTGGTGTATCATCAATGTAGATATTGTCAGTTTCGGAAAGTTCTTTTAAATGATGCATAACTCGTGCGAAATCTGAATCAGCACCTAACCCACCATCATAAAAAATATCGCTACTAACGCCTGATTCCTGCGCTAAAATGTTTTCGAGCATTTGCTCGTCCTGCATTTCAAGCGAGAACATCAACACTGGTAATTTTTCATTCATTGCACAGTGACGCGCCATGTTGATCTCAAATGTTGTTTTACCCATTTTTGGACGAGCACCAACAACAAATAATGAGCCTCGAACCAAACCTTTTGGAGCTAGTTTTTCGTCTAACGCTTTAAGACCTGTAGATAATCCCCTTGCGCTGTCGGAATTATCTAATCGTTTTTCAAGCGTTGCTGTCCATTTGTCAGCTATGGTATTAAATGATTTTAGCCCTAGTGTTTTACCTGTTTTGTTATAGTCATCAATTTGAGTAAATAACGATTGAATAGCTGATAGTTTCTCGCTAGTTGATAAATTAGATTTTTCATAAATCATGGCGCTACAATCATTTAATTTTTGCAATGTGTAGCGTTCAATCGCTTTATCTCGAACGATTCCAGCGTAGGCAATAACATTCACCATCGATGGCGTGTTTTTAGATAATTCAGCTAAATACGCTAAGCCGCCACATTCTGACAATGTGCCTTTTGCCTCCATACTGTCCGACACGGTGATCAAATCAACTGGATAATTCTTTTTGCTCAGTTCGATAATTTGGCTAAAAATCATCTGATGCTGTTTGCTATAAAATGAATCCGTTTTTAACTGGCGGATCGCTTTTTGGCAACGTGGAGAATCGAAATTAACCATCATTGTGCCGAGTACCGCTTGCTCTGCCACTAAATCGTTAGGTGTGATATTCATAGCGACCCCTCAATAAATTTTAAATACGTGGTTGTTTTTACAATGTAATCAAAATCAGCACGCCATCCTCTGTCATTTTCGCCAAAGTAAAACGGTTTTGCGTTGTCCACAAAATCATAAAAATAACCAGCCAAGTTTTGGAATGTTGGTTGTTCAAGCTCTTTAAGTAATTTCTTCACTGCGTTTTTTCTTGCAGGGGTCATTTTTACGACTTTAGGCAATCTGTTTTCTACAGCATCGTTGTATGCATCCATGACTAAATCAAAATCAATTGAATTTTTATTTTTTGGTGCCGATTGGTCATCGTCAGATGACATATTATTTTTATTATTACTTTCTTGTTCTAATACTTTATTGTTCTGTTGGTCATTCTTTTGGTCATTTGATTGGTCGCATCGTTGGTCATTAACCTCATTTGAGGTATTGATACTATTAGCTTTGCATTGGTCATTAGGTTGGTCATTCTTTTGGTCATTTGATTGGTCACAAAAATATGACTGATAAGCGTCATAATTCATGATTGTTATAACAGTACCTAAACGGTTTCCAACCCTTGAAATCATGCCTTGCTTTTCAAAAAATTCTAATGCTCGGCGTATTAATGTTGAGTTTACAGGTTTCCCACCAATTTCGATTTGGCTTGCTAGAATTTCTCTAGTTGTCACTAATTGACCTCTTGTTAACTCCCAATTAACGCCCTTAAAATTAACACTTCTGCTTTTATAACTTGCATCGAGTAAAAGGTTTTCCCATAAAGTACGTTTAATTGCGCACTTAGCCCATTCAGCACGTCTAACACTTCGACTTAACGCAATATAACCCTTTTTAAAGTTATCCATGTTTACGCCTTTTTTAGCGTCATAAAAATTAATCACTTCTGCTGTAGACATGACGGCTCCCCTTTAGCTTTTTTAAATTCTTTGATCAATCGCTTTCCAAATTCAGGATTGTTTAATGCAATCATTGCTAACTCGTCGGGTTTATCTGCCCGTTGACATGTCTTACAATTTGTTTTATTCTTTTTCATGTATTTATTCCTTTCAATAAATGCACCCGCCACTAACCGCTAATTAGTGGCTTTTTTATATGCTTTAGCCTGTAAACGTGCTTCATGCAAACAGTCAGCATAAATATTTCCACGCATTGTAGGTTGAGAGCGTTTTTTATATTCATCAACCCCATACCTAGCGGCTAAATTAGCGATTCCAACAGTGAAACCTTCAGTAATTAGCTGTTTTTGAATATTTGTATAAATAAAATCAACAGGATTCATTGTTCTGTACCTCTCATCGAATACTCAGCGTACTGAACGCCATTCTCATGGACTAAACGGCTATCAATATCAAAACCAGCCTGTTTCAGGTCGTAGATACGCGCGCCTAATCTAAAACAGCCGTATAAATTCAAAGCCTGTAATGGGTTAATCGTTTTGCCACTCTGCAAATGAATTAATATTCGCTCGCATTGACTCAGTGTTTTTTTGGTTTTTAGCATATTCATGATTACCTAATGATTAGAAGTCCCGTAATACAACCATTCAACAGAGCAATTCAAAGCTTTAGCTATCTCTACGATATTTCTTGGTTTTTCAATATTTCCTGCTTCTAAATCACTAATTGATTGTTGTTTCATTCCAACTAATTCAGCCAGTGATGCTTGGCTAATATTAAGTTCGATTCGTTTATTTTTAACTCGTTCACCTATTGTCATTAAAACCTCAGCAACATTTACAGTTATAACTGTATTAAATAACAGTTTATACTGTTTGTCAATTACAGATTTATCTGTATTATTTTATTAATCATAAAAGGAGACTTTTAAAATGAATAACCTAGGTCAAAGAATTAGAGCTAGACGCGAAGAATTGGGATTAACTCAAGAACAAGTTGCAGAACAAGTAGGAATTAAACAACAATCCTACCAAGCTATAGAAAGTGGTAGCGTTAAAAAGCCACGACACTTATACGAAATTTCAGTAGCTTTAAAATGTGATATGGCATGGTTATTAAGTGGAAAAGAAAAGGACGTAATAAACGTAGAAAAAATAGAAATTCACGCCCATCAAGTCCCATTAATAAGCTACGTGCAAGCAGGAGTATGGACAGAGTCGTGTGAACTTAGAGATTCAACTGGATTTGAATATATTATGACATCATTAGAATTATCAAATAAAGCATTTGCACTAAAAATAAAAGGCGATTCAATGGAGCCAGAATTTAAGGAAGGTGATGTTGTTATTGTCGATCCTGCGATAAAACCATTTCCAGGTGAATTTGTGGTAGCTGTAAATGGAGATGAAGAGGCAACTTTTAAAAAGTACCGTGAATTAGGATATGATGAACATGAAAGAATGCAATTCGAGCTTATTCCACTTAATCCTGACTACACAACCATGAGCACTTTAAAACAACAGATTAGAATAATTGGTACCATGGTTGAGCACAGAATATTTAGACGTAAAAGATAATAATTCCGAATAGGACACGGCTAACCGCTTCGGCGGTTTTGAATAAAATAGATAAGTGGAATAAGGTAAGGAGAAAGAATGACGGCAGAAATAGCAGTATATAATAAAAGCGCAGTAGCATTGGCAGCAGACTCTGCTGTTACAATTTCTAATCAATTCGGTTTAAATAAAATAAATAATGGAGCCGAAAAACTGTTCCAGTTAAGTTTAAACCATCCTGTGGGATTAATGGTTTATGGATGCGGGGATTTATGCAAAGTCCCTTGGGAATTAGTTATAAAATCATATAGGAAAGAAAGAAAAAACCAATCATTTCCCACTCTAAGAGAATGGGCTGATGACTTTTTTTCTTATTTACAAAATAGTGAACAAATAATTTCTAAATCAATGAAAGACGAGCATATTTATAAATACTTGGAAAATGATGTATTTAGAAAAATATTAGAAACAGTTGCTAAAGAATTATATCCAAACGAAGAATCTATTGATAAATATTATATAAAATTGAATGAGTATTTATTAAATGTTTTAGAAAGTATATCAAACAGTGATTTTTTTGATGATTTTGTTGCGGATGATATTGATATTGCAAAACACAAGATAACAGCCTTTTGCAATCACTTAACAAACGAAATGGAATCTGAAGAATCAGGCATTATCAAATCAATTAATCAGAATTTAATTGATTTTTTTGCTGCATTAGTTTGTAAAAAAAACGATATTGGAAACCCGACTGGGATCGTAATTGCGGGTTACGGAGATAATGAATATTATCCGCAAATAATAACATTTCAATTACATGGTTTTTTGGATAAAAAACTAAGAAAGTATAAAATTGATAATAAATGTGATAGCGGTATGGATGGGGCTGGAGTTATTCCATTTGCTCAAGAGGATGAAGTATCGGCTTTTATGTCTGGTTGCAGTCATGACTTGATGAGTTATTTAGATGATATTTATAATGAATGTTTTCGTGATATTCTAAATAAGATATCCAATATAGTAAAAACAGAAAAATTCAACAAAACAAACGAAGATAATTTAATTAACTTAATTAGAAATTTAATCATTGAAAAAAAGCAAGAAACAGATAATAATATAGCTATCTGTATTAGAGAAAATTTTATTGACAGAGTTGTTAGTATGATTGATTTTTTGCCAAAAAAAGATATGGCATATATGGCAGAATCATTAGTAAATTTAACCGCATTCAAAAGAAAAATTTCTGATGATTCAGAATCAGTTGGTGGACCAATAGATGTTGCGGTTATATCAAAAACCGATGGGTTTATTTGGATTAAGAGAAAACATTATTTTACTATGGAATTAAATAATCATTTTCTAAGTAGAAATAAAAGTTAAACAAAAGGGGGATTGTTATATGGACACTACTAAAATTAAATTTGATCAAATAAAATCACCTGATAAAGTAGGAGTATTCTCCCTCCCTGAAGTACATACAATTAAAGAAAAAAAATCAAACTACTCAAGTTTTATTAACTCGTTAATTGATAAGAATAAAACTCATCGATTCAAATAACCCAAATAACATTAAACAACTATTACTAATACAAACCCGCCCAGTGCGGGTTTTTTCACGCCTAAAATTCCCTACCACAACTTTAAAACACCAACTGATTAAAAAATAATCAGTTAGATTAATTACAGCTAAAAATACAGTTTTATCTGTTTACATTAAACAGTTTTAACTGTAATATCATCTTATCAAAACAAATCAACCTACCAATCAATTAGCAATACTACGAGTTACTAATTAGGTAGCAAGATTCAAGTAGCTAGCAGAGGCATATGAACATACTGCGGTTTTGTAAAGTAGCAATCACAATAGTACGCATCGGGTGAGCGACGCAATCACTCCCAGCCTCGAGAGAGACCGACTGGATACAAGTTCTTTAGTAAACAGATTGCTAAAAATATTTTAAAACTGGGCAATAGAGGCGGCTACCAGTTGTCGATTCCGCCTACTGGGTGACCGGATGAATTGTGCGGGTAAACCAGCGCGCAGGCTGAAAGGTCTGCACCTACATTCATAAGCATTTTTACGAGAGTACTTATGAATTACTGACAGCTGGAAAGACAGCACTACTACATCCTTTTGCCCTCTTTTGAGGGCTTTTTTACAGGGTTAAAACAATGAATTACACAGAATGGAAACAAGAATATTTAGAACTGTTAATTGAGTTAATAAAACAGCATCAATATTCAAAAAATTACACGCAAACATACATGACTGAATTAGCTAATGAATTGCTAGAACGTGGCGGGTTTTTTGAAGATTTTGAACACTGGGAAGTAACACCGCCAGCACAGGCAGTAAACGAAAGTTTTCAGGTATGGTTAACTGATTATTTTGAGAATTAAAAATCACATTCAGGATTGAGGAATAAATTATGAACAGATTAGAAATAACAAAACAAAACGAAGAAAAAATACTTAATTCATTTTATAGCGAATTAAAAGAGCAAGGTTTTTCATTCAAAGTTTATGACGGTGAGCTATTTAATGATGTGCGTTCATTAGACGATATATTAGATTTATATCATGACCTCGACGTAATGCACATTCATGTTCAGAAAGACGACTATAAGGGGTGCGCGTCATTTATTTTCGGAAATGGAGAGGATGGGATTTATTGTATGTATGATTATTCATATTCATTACAAGAAAAAAATTTACTTACTAAAACATTTAATCTGATTGATGAGTTAGCAGAAGAAAGATGTGAAAGACTCGCCCTTAACTAAGATTTTTACAGAATATGAGGAGCAAAACAATGATTAGTAACGAAATTAAAAAAAGATTATTACAAAAGGATTGGTATGTTGAATGTAAAACTGAACAGGAAGCTAATTTGCTATTGCGGGCATGTGACGACGCGGGAATAACTTGTGATTCTGGTCATAAAGCAACGAAATTTCAACCATATATACACTACCCAGCAGATATTGGTTTTTGTGAAGAGGACGATGGGATAACTCAAGACATAAAATATTTTAAGGAAAGTGAGATCGAAAACATCACAGGCTGGTTCTTTAATGCCATAAAAAATAATGACAGTAAATTAACACCTCAGAACGAAGAACAAGAGCATTTAGTGCAAATATTGTTAGCTATGATGCAAGGTCTCTATGTTGAAGAATATAATGACGACAACCGCTTTTGGAAACCATCAGACTCTAATTGTATTTTTTTAAATACAGAATATCGCATTGCACCGAAATCAACTCCTTTGATTACCCGTGAAATGTGGGCGATGATTGCTCCAGAATGGAAATGGGTGGCGATGGATAGAGATGGCGAGGTGTATTTTTATTCTGATGAACCACTTATCAGCGCAAACGGTTTTAGCTGGACTAATTGCGGTGGTGATTATTGCGACAGCGTTTTAGCGATAAATACCGACAGTATCAATTGGGAGCGATCACTCACAGAACGACCAGAGGACGTTTAAATGAATACAATACCTATCGATCATGTCGGCTGTAATGTTAGACAAACCGACCGAATGGCAATCAATTATGAGTTAACGAAGGGCGAGCAAATATACGCCCTTTTTTGTGTCCTAATTGTGACATTCGGTGGATTGTTTATGTTGATTCACTGGATGTTAGAAGTGGCAACTAATTAAAGGAAATATAAAAATGGCAACAGAAATTATTGAAGTAGCAAGTTTAGTACCAGCTGAACACGTTCAACGAGAAAAACTATTTTTAAATGAAAATAATGAAGTACAACCGCTAATTGAAGCAGTTGCGTCTCATTACAAAAACTTAATCTTTAGCGGTATGGATGGCAGTACTGATGCTGGCAGAAAAGCAATTAAAAAAGTAGCCGCTGAATTAAATAGCAAAATCAAAGAAATTGACGATATTGGTAAATCTGTCACGGATATTTTAAAAGCTAAACCAAAAAAAATTGACGCTGGACGCAAGTTAATTCGTGACGCACTGACAGAAGTGTATAACGAAATTCGCAAGCCAGTTGTTGAATATGAAGCTGAGCAGGCCCGCATAAAAGCGGAAGAACAAGCAAGAATTGAAGCGCAACGACAAGCCGAGCAAGCAGAATTAGCACGATTACGGGAAGAAAAAGAACAGCGAGAGCGAGAAGCAAGAATAGCTGAAGAAGCTGCTAATAAAGCAAGGCTGGAGGCTGAAAATAAAGCACGAGAAGCTGAACTAGCGCTACAAAGAGAACGTGAAGAAAACGCCAAAAAAGAACGTGAAAGACTAGCCGAAATTCAACGAGCAAAGGAAGAAGAAGCAAAACGATTGGCTGATGTGGAACATAAAAGGCAAGTTAAATATTCATCATTCAAATGCTTACTTGAAAATGGCATTGATAAAGATATAGCAATAAAAATCATAAATATGATTGACGACGGTAAAATCGAAAACGTTTTTATTAAATATTAGGAATATAGAAATGAGTGGAAATAAATTAAGTGAATTAACTCTCACATTATCAAAAAAATTAGAGTTAGGAAGTCCTGAGGGGCTTCTTGATGTACTAAAGAACACGGCATTTAAAAGTAATGCTAACGATGATCAATTAACTGCACTTTTAATTGTTGCTAACCAATATTCATTAAACCCATGGACAAAAGAAATCTATGCATTCCCAGATTCACGAAATGGTATTGTGCCGATTGTTGGTGTTGATGGCTGGGCACGAATAATTAATCAGAATCCACAATTTGACGGAATGGAGTTTGAACAAGATGATGAAAAATGCACATGTAAAATCTATCGAAAAGATAGAAAACATCCTATTTCAGTAACTGAGTGGATGTCAGAATGCAAAAGAGATAGTGCTCAGCCATGGAAAACTCACCCTAAAAGGATGTTGCGCCATAAAACAATGATTCAGTGTGCAAGGTTAGCGTTTGGTTTTGCTGGTATTTATGATCAAGATGAAGCCGAAAGAATCATTGAGGGTTCAGCGACAGAGGTTAATACAGGCAAACAATCAGATGATAGACGACCTGAATTAATAAAACAGTGTGAAGAAGCCGCACAAAAAGGACTAGAGGTTTTCGGTGAATTTTGGATGTCATTAAGTCAAAACGACAGAAAAATCATTGGTAACGATGAAAAAGAACGAATTAAAAGCTTGTGTCCAGTCGATGCAGAATTTACAGAGGTAAAACAAGATGACAGCAACCCATTCTAACGAAATTGAGCAACGTACAGATGCTTGGTTTACAGCAAGATTAGGTAAAGTTACTGCAAGCAAAATCAGCGATGTTATGGCGAAAACTAAAAGCGGTTATTCAACTTCCCGCCAAAATTACATGGCACAATTAATCTGCGAACGATTAACCCAGTCACCAACTGAAACCTATTCTAATACCGCAATGCAACGAGGTACCGAATTAGAACCCATTGCCAGAGAAATATATGTCCTAAATCAATTTGATGTAACAGTAACTGAAGTCGGTTTTGTTCCTCACCCAACAATCGAAAATGCAGGTGCTAGCCCTGATGGGTTAGTAAATGATGATGGCCTAATTGAAATTAAATGCCCTAATACATGGACGCATTTAGAGTTTATGCAATCGCTAAAACCTAAACGTGAATACATATTACAGATGCAATGGCAGATGATTTGTACAGGTCGAAAATGGTGTGATTTTGTCAGTTATGACGATAGGTTACCAGATAATTTGAGTTTTAGGTGCATACGAATTCATTACGACGAAGCATTAGCTCAAGAGATAGAAGCAGAAGTTATCAAATTTCTGCAAGAACTCGATGAGCGTATCAAACAAATAGAAACCACATAACCGTCCAAGTGACGGTTTTTTAATAACGTCTGGTATATGCGGTGATAATTAATGTTTGCGATGATTCCGACTAGGGGGGGATAGCGCATTGATTTGAAATATACAAGCCAAGTCAAATCCTGTCGGTAGTCACGCCGATGGCGACAGAGTGACACCTATACAAAATTAAAAATTGGAGCGAGAAAATGGCTAAATTTATAGAAGTTCAAACAAAAGAATACGGACGTACATTGTTAAATATCAACAAAGTGGAATGTTTTTTCATCAACGGCGAGGATGTATATATTCAATTTAATGAGGGAATGACAAGGATAACCGATCTTGATTGGGAAACATTAAAAGTAATGCTTGGGGATAATTTGATTGCGTTAAATAAGGATTAATAATGACTACATTTACAGGCACGTTTGTGCATTTAGTAGAAATCACCCATCAATTTGAAGTTGAAGCCGATACAAAAGAAGAGGCACTTGAGAAGGTTGAGGGTGCCCCTTTTAAATACAGAAAAATCAGTAATTCTTATGTTGGAAACGGGCACGGAATAAAAGATATTAAATTTGAGGAGTAACGGCATGATTACAGAAGAAGAATGGCAAAAGCTAAAGGTTGGTGATGTAGTGTGGCTTGCATCTCAAGAAGTTGTAGAGCCGATGAGATTGATTATATCAAAAATCACAGAGCACAGGTTCTATTGTGGTAAAAGTTGTTTTGATAAAAAGCATTATATGTTTTTTATGAATCTATCTGATGCAATTCAGGCTGTAAATTTTCGTTTAAAAATTCAAATAGAAAAAATACAGGCACAAATAAAATCAAATTTAAATATGAAGGAATAAGCGATGGCAAATAGAGGTATTAATAAAGTCATTTTAGTAGGGAATTTAGGTCAAGATCCAGAAGTTCGGTACATGCCAAACGGTAACGCTGTAGCTAATTTTAGTGTTGCAACATCAGAATCTTGGAAAGATAAACAAACTGGTGAAAACCGAGATCGCACCGAATGGCATCGCGTTGTTGTATTTGGTAAGTTAGCAGAAATTGTCGGCGAGTATGTTAAAAAAGGTACTCAAGTTTATTTAGAAGGACAATTGCAAACTCGTAAATGGCAAGACCAAGCGGGTAATGATCGTTATTCTACTGAAGTAGTGATCAATGCTGTAGGTGGAACATTACAAATTTTAGGCTCTCGTTCAGGAGATAGTTTTAATGATGGTTCACAAAACTGGGGACAAAGTGCTAATAATACTTCGTCTGCTCCTAGTACATCACGTCCTTCAACAACAAATGAACCAGCAGCAAGTCAACCAACTATGCCTGAACCACCAATGGATTTTGATGACGATATTCCATTTTAAATCAAATGCTTAACTAAACACAACCGCTTCTGTAGCGGTTTTTTATTGTGAGTTTAATCATGAAACACTTACCAGAAAAAGATAATCAGTTTTACCCAACACCCAAGAGTCTATCAGATAAACTATTTTCAATGCTAAGTTCCAAAAAAACCAAATACCGAAATATACTGGAACCAAGCGCAGGCAAAGGCGATTTAATAAAATCATTTCTGTCTGATTTAGATTATTATGACAAACGAACGATAGTATTTAACTGTTGCGAAACAGATAAAAATCTTTGCAGTATATTAAGTGCTCTAAATAACGATAGCAGATATGATTCAAATATTAAAATTGTTGGTAGTGATTTTCTTGAGTTCGATTCAATCGAAACATATGACCTTATCATAATGAACCCTCCATTCAAGGATGGAGATAAGCATCTATTACACGCCTTAAACTATGTTGTTAACGGTGAAATTTTATGCATACTAAATGCTGAGACAATAAAAAATCCATTTTCAAATTACAGAAAAATATTAGTGCAAAAACTAACAGAATTGGATGCAACTATAACATACGAAAACGGTAGTTTTTCATCAGACGATTCAGAACGTAAAACGGATGTTAAAGTAGCATTAATTCACATTATCAAAAAACAAGATATTGAGGATGTTTTTGGTGCTGATTACGAAAAAGAAAGTTTAGATATCGACTTAAAAGATGGGTCAGAAGTCAAGGATATCAATGGCACAGAAAGCATCCACGATTTATTGGATGAGTATAATGATTTAAAGAAAAGAATCGTTAATACATGTATCTCAATGTTTAAAGCCTCGTATGGTTGTCGTGAGTTATTTAACATCGGCGTAGTTTCTGACTCTACTACTGAAAATTTTTCAATATATAAAGCGCAAGATGCCATTAGAACTGCAAACAAAATAATTAAAAAAAGATTTTGGGACAAACTATTAAATAGAGATGAATTTAAAAGAAAATTAACATCAAAAGAAGTTTATAATTTTCATAATATCATCAATAGATTCAGTGATATGGAATTTTCATATAATAATATCAATACATTATATGAATATATGTTAGATAACGGAAATGATTTATTTAATAATGCAATTTTCGAATTATTTGACGAAATCACTTGTGAGCGCAGTTGGTACCCAGAAACTCAAAAAAATATTTATTTATTCAATGGATGGAAGTCGAATAACGGTTACAAAATCAATCGCCGTTTTATTTTAATTATAAGTTTATATCTATCTAGATACTCCAGTTATAGAGCTATCGAAGAATTAAACGATATCGAAAAAATTTTTGTTTATTTTAATAATGGTATTTATCCAGAAGTTAAATTATCCGATGCATATAACGACTGGCATAAAAATTATAAAAACGGACTAACAAATAATACATTTTTTGAAAATTCAATGTTCAAAGTGAGAGTGTTTAAAAAAGGCACGAGCCATTTTTATGTCAAAGACGAATCGCTTTTAAGACGGTTTAACGTTTACGTTAGCAAACAGCGACAATGGCTACCACCTGATTATGCTATGAAAACATATCAAAACTGTTCGGCAGAAGAAAAACGGGTCATTGATGAGTTTGAAGGCGAAAAATCTTATCAATTCAATCTTAACGACCCTCTACTAGCAAATTTAGACAAATCAATGTTAATGATTGAAGCTGCTTAATGTGGCCTCTTAATATCTGGAGAACAAAATGAGTTATACAGAATTACATGCAGGTAAATTAACGCCAGTTAAAACCATCAAAAGTCATCAAGGATTCATGGATTTTGTTTATGAAAATGAATTAACAGGTTATTCCGCGCCATCTATAGAAATTTATTTATATGATGACGGTATCACGGATGTGACAACTGAAGAATCGCTAATATTACTATGTTCATCTAATGATATGGATGGATTGCCTAAGTATTGTTTTTATAAAAATGTAATCTACAGATTTGATAATTACGTTGCAAGTGAGCACTGCTATGGTAATAAATTCATTAAAAATTACGATGGTTCTATTGATTTTGTTAGCATGTTTTATAACGGTGGAACAGATTTTTACGAGGAGCTACAAGACGAGTTAGATGCATTGTTAAATTAGTCAAAACAAAAGCCGTCAGGGACAATGGCTAACTAAGGAAAAATTATGAAGATCACTACAATCATACCCGAAAAAGTCAAACTATCAGAACTCAAATGCGGTACGCCGTTTTCATACAAGCTAGGCGGAACAGTTCACATGGTAGTTACTCAACCAGCATTTTTACATGAGCGATTGAATTGTGAACCGCAAGTATTAGATGAATTAGTCCATTACTGTGAATTGTTTTGCGGTTGGGTTTATTTTTGCACAAAAGCCGAAGCAGAGAACGTAATGGTGTATAAGCTTAAACCTGTGGGCTCATTAGTGTTTGAGCCAGTTAACACGTAGGATTGCATTATGTACAAAATAACATTACTTGAACCCAAACCACAGCATTTATCAGAATTACCGTCAGGTGCATTTTTCGTATGTCATCCAAGTAATGATAGTTGTATTTTGATGTTGTTAAATTACTCACAAAGTCTATGCGAGAAATTAGGCATCACAACTAAAAAGTTTGATGAACTATTCCTAATTTGTAATGTGGAAACGGGTGATATTGAGTGTCTGGAGAAGGCAAAAGAAGCATCTATGCAAGTTTATCCTATTGAGCCAACTGCTGAAAGTTTGGTTTATAAATTAGTGTTAAAGTAGGAATGATTATGAGCAATAAAGAATTAAAAAAATGCCCGTTTTGTGGTAACAGTTGTGACGTGATTTCTGGATTAAATCAAATCCCATTTTTTTACTGTGTTAATGAGCAATGTCTAGCCGTTATTTCGTTTGGAAAAGCCCAATCAATGAAATTAGCTGTTAATAAATTTAATAAGAGGAAATCATGAAAAATAAATACAAAATAATTTACTGCGATCCAAAAATAAAGGGAGTAAATAAAAATGAATAATACATTTATAGGAGACCCACTTTATAGCAAAACTAAAGTTTGTGAATATGTGTGCGTAGATGAATCTACGTTAGATAAATGGATTGCAAAAAATAAATTTCCAAAACCTGATCTATACCTTGGCAGGCACCCAAGATGGCGCCTATCAACACTAATCAATTTTAGCAATGCAAAACAGCAAGAATACGCCGAGCAACAATTATGCGGTTAATCCATCGATATAATCAGCATACCACTGCATCATCTCTCTGCGACCCTCCAAATATTGTGCGTGGTTGTAAATGCCTCGCACACTACCCTCCTCATGATTTAGCTGTTTCTCTATCCAATCTTTATTAAAACCATGCTCATTTAACACACTTGAAAACTGATGCCTAAAGCCGTGCCCTGTTGCACGGTTGGCAAAACCTATCCTGCGTATTACATGAAGAATTGCCCCGTTGGACATAGGTTTATCAGGGTTGTTCCTGTTGGGGAAAACATACTCACCATGCCCTGTGATTGGGTGCAAGAATTTTAAGATGTCTAATGCCTGTCTTGATAACGGTATTAAATGAGTTCTGTCTTTTTTCACTACATCAGCATCAACTATCGCAATTTTTTCATCAAAATTAACGCTAGTCCACTTCAAAGTAATTAGTTCAACAGTCCGGGGAACGGTATATATTAAAAGCATGGTCGCATACCGTGTTAAAATATTACCAGAATAGCCGTTCAGTGCTTTTAGAAATTCAGACATTTCAGCATCAGTTGCTAAGAATGGAAAATTTTTAGGTTGGGTTTTAGCAAGAGCCGTCGATAATTCTGCCGCTGGGTTGTTTTCCGCCCTACCAGTAATAATTGCATATCTAAAAACCTCACTACATCGCATCCTTGCTTTTTTAGCAATTTCCAACGCTCCCCGACTTTCAATTCCTTTTAACACTGTTAACATCTCAAGCGGTTTTATTTTATTAATTGCTTCATTACCAATAAATGGAAATATATCCCTATTAAAAATAGTCATAACCTCATTAGCATATTTTTTTGACCAAGTGGATTTTTTAGAGTTGTGCCACTCTGTAGCTATAGACTTAAAAGTATTGTCGCTTTCAATATTTGCAAGTAAAGCGCTTTTTTTTCTTTCAAAGCTCGGGTCTTTGCCGTGTGCTAGCAGTTGCTTAGCTAGCTCTTTTTCATTACGGGCTTCTTGCAAAGTTATATGAGGATATTTACCAATTGTTAATGTTTTTCTTTTACCGTTAAATTGATAATCAAACCGCCACGATTTAGTACCTGAAGGTGTGATATATAAATACAAACTTTCAAAATCTGGTAGCTTATATGGTTTATCTTTGGGTTTTGCTGATTCGATTGCTTTTATTGTTAACATAACTTACGGTATTTTTGTTACTTAGATTGAAAATACCGTAAAAATACCGCAAAGATATTGTCGCTGTCAATCGCTTTCGGTCTCCCTCAGTCGTGTTAACTGTGTTATAAAACCTTATTCAATAATGGTTTAATCGTCTTCAATCGGATTGGGTCGTTGTTGGAATGGCGTCCCCTACAGGATTCGAACCTGTGACCTACGGCTTAGAAGGCCGTTGCTCTATCCAGCTGAGCTAAGGAGACATTGAGTAGCAGAATTGATATAACGCAGAGTATTATATAAAGCTATTTTGATCCGTCAATGCTTTTTAATGGATTATTAGATTATATAGTCAAAATATCATCAATTTAATGACATAATTGATATGTTCAAAATTTTTCTAATGAAAAATCGGGTATTTTGTTAAAAATAAATAAAATTTATTTATTATTAAGCCTAAAAAACCCCTTTCCTCAATTTTTTTATATTATTGCTGATTGGTCAGATTTAATAATAAACTATGATAGCAATTCAATGACAGTCTTATCTCAATTGAAATATTGGTCTTTTATTTAGCATTGGCTATTTGTGCTTTTAACATAGCTAAACGACTTTGCCCTTGTTGCATCTTTTTCTCAGGTGATAATTCATGGCGCTGATCTTGCCATGCTAAATCGTCTTGAGGAAGTTCAAGTAAAAAACGACTTGGTTCTACATAAACTGTTTCACCAAATTGTTTTCTCTGTCGACTAAATGAAAAAGTTAATTCCCGTTGTGCTCGAGTGATTCCTACATACGCAAGCCGTCGTTCTTCTTCAATATTGTCTTCATCTATACTGGTTTGATGTGGCAATACCCCTTCGGACATGCCGATTAAATATACATAAGGAAACTCAAGCCCCTTAGAGGCATGTAACGTCATTAATTGTACTTGATCCAGTTCTTCTTCTGTTTCATTACGCTCTAACATATCACGCAAGGTAAATCTAGCTACAGCCTGCTCTAAAGTTAATCCCTCATCGATATCATCACCCTGTAACATATCATTTAACCAGCTCACCAACTGTTCTACATTACGCATGCGCATTTGCCCAGCAGTTGGCGAAGATGAAGTTTCGTAAATCCAACTTTCATAATGAATACCATGTAAGAGTTCATGAATGGCAGCCATCGGCTCTAGATGTGATTTTTCAATCAATGAATCAAACCAGTGAATAAAGGAATGTAATGTTTCCATTCGTTTACCAGAAAGTAATTCCGTTAATCCCATATCATGACTAGCTTGATATAAGCTAACGCCGCGATGATTTGCCCACTCTCCCAATTTTTGGATAGTTACTGGTCCAATTTCACGTCTTGGGGTATTAATAATACGGATAAATGCATTATCATCGTCAGGATTGGTTAATAAACGGAGATAAGCCATTAAATCTTTGATTTCAATTCGAGCAAAGAATGATGTACCGCCTGAAATTCGATAAGGAATTCGATATTGCATTAGCATTTTTTCAATTAAACGAGATTGATGATTACCTCGATACAAAATGGCATATTGACCATATTGGCTCTTATTAGCAAATCGATGTCCGATTAAGTCGTTAACCACTTTTTCCGCTTCATGTTCTTCATTATCGGCTGAAATGACTTTTAGATGTTCTCCATAACCGAGTTCGGAAAATAATTTCTTTTCAAAGATATGAGGATTATTTTCTATTAAAATATTAGCAACTTTTAATATTCTTCCTGATGATCGGTAATTTTGTTCTAATTTAATCACTTCTAGTTGAGGAAAGTCCTGCTTGAGTAAAACTAAATTTTTCGGACGAGCACCACGCCAGGAGTAAATTGACTGATCATCATCACCAACCACCGTAAATTTAGCTCGGCTACCTACCAATAATTTAATAAATTCATATTGACTGGTATTAGTATCTTGATATTCATCGATTAATAGATAACGAATACGGTTTTGCCATTTTTCTCTGACTTCTTCATTGGTTTTTAATAACAATGTTGGTAATAAAATAAGATCGTCAAAATCTAATATGCTACATGCTTTAAGTTGCTTTTCATAAAGTTGATAACAGTGAGCAAATAGCTTTTCTTTATTGGTCTGCGCTCTCGCCATTGCAATGGTTGAATCAACAATATCATTCTTCCAATTCGAAATAGTTGAACGTAACTGATTAATAAGATCTTTATCACCATCTAACCATTGCTGGGTAAGCTCTTTGAGCAATGCGAATTGATCATGATCATCAAATAGTGAAAAATTAGCTTTAATACCAAGATGTTTATATTCTCGGCGTACAATATCTAATCCTAAGGTATGGAAGGTTGAAATTTTTAGCCCCCTTGCCTCTGGTTTACTCAAGGATTGGGCTATGCGTTCTTTCATTTCCCTAGCAGCTTTATTAGTAAAAGTCACAGCAACAATATGTCGAGGCAAATATTCTTTTACCCGAATTAAATAAGCGATTTTATTAATAATTACTCGAGTTTTACCTGAACCTGCACCAGCTAGTACCAGACAAGGCCCTGAAACATATTCGACAGCTTGTTGTTGACTTGAATTTAAACGCACAAAAGAGAACCCTAAGTAAAATTGTTCGCTAGTATATACTGAACTATCAAGCATGCGCAATCCAGCCATGCTTCGAAACATTTCATAACATTTGTTGCTATTGAATAAAAGTTAATGCCTGTTCAACAACTTCTATTCCTGCCCCTTTTTTATGGGCGTTTTCACTCAAATAGCGTCGCCACTGTTTAGCCCCTTTTCTACCGCTAAAGATACCTAAGGTATGACGCATAATATGATTGAGTTGAGCGCCTTGAGTTAACTGGGTTTCAATATAAGGATAAAGTGCTTGTATTGCCGCTATTGGATCAGGACTTGGAACATCAGAACCAAAGATTTGTTGATCAATTTGCGTCAGTAAAATAGGATTTTGATAAGCTTCACGACCAATCATAACACCATCGACAAAAGTTAAATGTTGTTTGATTTCATCAATGGTTTTAATTCCGCCATTTATGGCGATAGTTAGATGAGGATAATCACGTTTTAATTGATAAACTCGCTCATAATCAAGTGGTGGCACTTCGCGATTTTCTTTGGGACTGAGTCCGGAAAGCCAAGCTTTACGAGCATGTACAATAAATGTTTCCGTATGAGGCATGACTTTTTCAATAAATTCACCTAAAAAGCCATAACTATCTTGATGATCAATACCAATACGTGTTTTTACCGTTACAGGAATACTGACAGCATTTTGCATGGCATCAATACAATTTGCAACTAAATCAGCTTTTGCCATTAAACAGGCACCAAACATGCCGTTTTGTACACGATCAGAAGGACAACCGACATTAAGATTAATTTCATCATATCCTCGCTGCTCAGCTAATTTTGCACATTCAGCCAATGCAATAGGATCACTTCCACCCAGTTGCAAGCTTAAAGGATGTTCTTGGCTATTAAAAGCTAAATAATCGCCTTTACCATACAAAATTGCGCCGGTAGTGACCATTTCGGTATAGAGTAAGGTTTGTTTGGTCAATATACGATGAAAATAACGACAATGTTTATCAGTCCAATCCAACATGGGAGCTATAGAAAAACGATTTAATATAGATTTTTTTTGCAAATTAGCCTCGACATAAAAAAATAAAATGTTATTCTATCTGCCATTTTTTAATAGTACAACAATATATAATATAGGGAATAAATATGGATTTTAACCAACCAAAAAGTATTACCATTACTTCAACTGAATTGCTAAAAAAACAGATGAGATTTATAGCAATAATGCAACAAATCTATGGAGTTATAATGATAATTATCGGCGCCTTATCTTGTTTAGGGATCATATCTGCTATCGTCGGTATTCCGGTAATTTTAGCTGGCGTAAAACTATTCAAATCAGGCAGCACATTTAGTATGGCTGCAAATTTTGATAATGAACGAAATCTTATTGAAGCTATTGAAAATTTACATGGCTATTGGAAGTTTTCATTAATTGCTTTTATTTGTTCAATTATATTTTTCATTATTTATATGATTCTTATAGTAGCTCTTATTTCTTCTATTGGTGGTCACTACTAATAGACCGATTTAATCGAATTTAATATTGATTAAACATAGATATAAAAAACCTCGTTATTATAACGAGGTTTTTTTTGAATTTTATTCTGATTCACCTTCTGATGAAACTTCAGACGATTGTTGAGTAGGTAAATGATCATTATCGTCTTCTGATTTTATTTCAATAGGATCTGAAATTTCTTGTTGGTTCATTTCTTCTAATGATAAAGAACCTTCTAATGTAGAGGTTTTAATATCTTTCACTATGCCCATCTCATCAAAATAAACGGCATAAGTAATCTGACTTACATTACCATGTTGTGGCTGTTGGCGGAAAACATAATACCAAACATTACCCCCAAAAGAAGAGGTTAACATTGGTGATCCCATAATAAACACCACCTGTTCTTTGCTTTGACCAACTTGTAATAATTCTATTGCATCTTTTGTTACATAATTACCTTGATTGATATCAGGTCGATAAACCCAACGATCAACAAGAGAACAACCAGTTAGTAACATACCGGCCACAATAGCAAGCGAAATAGATTTACGAAACGGCATTTAAAATCATCCATTCAAAAATACAATAGAATATATTATCGCTGATATTTTAACTAAGCGCTAGAAAAAATAATAAATTCTTCTATAAATTTATACTTAAAAGCATTGTTATCTTGATGATAATTAACAAGAGCTGATATTTTTCTTCTTATCTTTAATCGTAATGCACTATAATAAGCAACTTTATATCAACAAATGACGGGTAAAAAATGAAATTAGATACCATTGAGCAAAAAGCAAGTTACGCAATTGGATTACAAATTGGCCAACAACTAAAAGAGTCAGGATTAAGCAATTTAGAACTTAATGCATTAAAATTAGCTATGGAAGATGTATTAAGTGGTAACCAACCAGCTTTACCTTTACAAGAATTGCATGATGCTCTTCGCCACGTTCATGAACAAGCTTCTAAAGAAAAAGCAAAACAAGCAGAAAAAATTGCCCAAGCAGGAAAAGACTTTTTAACTGAAAATCTTAAAAAAGATAACATAAAATCAACTGAATCAGGTTTACAATACGAAGTACTTAAACAAGGTACTGGTGCATATCCAAAAGCAACTGACCGAGTGCAAGTTCATTATACTGGACAGCTAATTGATGGTACTGTATTTGATAGCTCTATTGAACGAGGTCAACCAGCTGAATTCCCTGTTAATGGTGTTATTCGAGGCTGGGTGGAAGCGTTACAATTAATGCCAGAAGGCTCAAAATGGCGATTATATATTCCTCAAGAATTAGCTTATGGATCTCAAGGTGCTGGCGCGTCAATCCCCCCATATAGTACTTTAATTTTCGATGTTGAATTATTAAAAGTTCTATAAAAAAATATGGACGCCCTTGCGTCCATTATTGTCAGAATTAACTATTGTAAATTTTAGGTAATAAGCAGGTACATAACGCAGCTAACAATAATAAAGCACTGGCTATACCAAAGGCAATAAAGTGATTATGCCATGTATCATAGGCCCATCCACCCAACCACGAACCAATCATTGCGCCAATTTGGTGACCAAGGTAAGTTAAACCAGAAAGTAAACCAACAATTTTTACACCATAGATATCAGCAGAAATGGCACTTGATAAAGATAAAGCACCAGCCCAAACTAATCCACCTATTAAGGCTATGGTATAGAGTTGCCATTGCGTTGCTGCAATAACTAATGCTATAAATCCTATCCCTCGAACAAAATAGATCATAGCTAAAACAAACTTTCGTGGCACAATATCTGAAATATAGCCGAGTACTAATGTACTAAATATTGCCACCAAACCAATTAAGCCTAGTGCAGAAGAACTGGTTATTGAATCAAAACCATGATCCATTAACATAGGTACACCGTGAGTACCAAGTAAATTCATACTAAATCCACAAGTAAATAATCCAAAACTAAGCAACCAAAACGGTCGAGTTTTTAATACCTGAGTTAACGTCATTTCTGGTCTTATATTTTGACTATGTTCAGTTGTATCTATATCACTTTGCTTATCTTTCATAATAAAAAGCGCTATCGGTAAAGCTAACAACATAAAAAATAGTGAAAATGCTATTAATGTAGTTTGCCATCCATAAAGCGGAATAAAATAAGCAAATACAGGTAGCATAACCGCAATGCCAGCCATACTACCACTTGATAAGATAAATAAAGCCAAGCCACGATGTTTGCTAAACCAACGAACAACAATCGGCGTAAAACTTACCGAACCAACAAACGAGGTACCAAAAGATAACGCTATACCAAAGGATAATAAAAAATTCAAATAATCAGTTATATTAGCGGCCCAAACAGACGAAATAATAATAATTAGTGAACCTAATAATAATACAAAGCGTGTTCCATATTTGCTAACTAAATAACCGGCTATTGGCATCGCGATTCCAGAAAATAGCATACCAATAGCAATAATACTCGATAAAGTACTACGACTAAACTGTAGGTCGTTGGCGATAGGTAGAAAGAATACCCCCATACTCATCCGTAATCCGCTAGATAGCAGCGTTAACAACGCTGCTGCAATCACAATGTTCCATCCAAAATACCATTTACAACGCATAAGGTATCCTATATTTATTATAAAAAATCACCAGCAAAGTATAACATTTTACCTTTTAGCTGGTATATAACTTGATGGTTTTCCGCTATAATATTTGTTTATGTGTATTAGGTAATAATGTAAGGAAAGTTATATGTCAACAAATATGATTCGCATCGCTATTGCTGGCGCTGGAGGTAAAATGGGTCGTCAACTCATTCAAGCGGTATCGCAAATTGAAGGAGTGACTTTAGGCGCTGCATTCGAAAGAGAAGGATCATCATTGATAGGTAATGATGCTGGTGAGCTTGCTGGTATTGGACTGTGTGGTGTAAAAGTTACAGATAATTTAGCCAAAGCAAAAGATCAGTTTGATGTATTAATTGATTTTACTCGTCCAGAAGGAACCCTAGCACATTTAACTTTTTGTGTCGAAAATAAGAAAATGATGATAATCGGCACAACAGGCTTTGATGAAGCTGGTAAACAGGCAATTGCTAATGCCGCACAACAAATTGCCATTGTATTTGCCGCAAACTTTAGTGTTGGTGTTAACTTAGTACTTAAATTACTTGAAAAAGCCACCCAAATTATGGGGGATTATACTGATATCGAAATTATCGAAGCTCATCATCGTCATAAAGTTGATGCCCCATCAGGTACCGCACTTGCTATGGGCGAAGCTATTGCTGATGCACTTGGTTGTGACTTAAACGAGCGTGCAGTTTATTGCCGAGAAGGCCATACTGGAGAAAGACCAAAAGGGGCAATTGGTTTTGCCACTATTCGAGCTGGTGATATTGTCGGTGAACATACCGCAATTTTTGCTGATGTTGGAGAACGAGTTGAAATTAGTCATAAAGCTTCAAGCCGAATGACATTTGCTAATGGAGCAGTACGTGCTGCATTATGGCTTGCTAAGCAACCAGTTGGACTTTATGATATGCGTGATGTACTTAATCTAAATAATTTATAATGTTAAAGCATGACAGATGAAATTTGGATGCGTCATGCATTAGAATTAGCTAAATGCGCTGAATCTATAGGAGAAATTCCAGTCGGCGCAGTAATTGTTGATGAAAACGGACAACTTATTGGTGAAGGTTTTAATCAATCAATTATTAAACATAACCCAACTGCTCATGCAGAAATCATGGCAATTGAACAAGCAGGTCAATTTTTACACAACTACCGTTTAGTCAATACAACATTGTATGTTACTCTTGAACCTTGTATTATGTGTGCTGGTGCTATTATACATAGTCGAATCAAGCGTGTAGTGTATGGTGCTAGTGATTATAAAACCGGTGCAGCTGGTTCTTATATCAATATTCTTTCCAGAACGGGCATTAATCATTTTGCCCAAATAACTAGTGGTGTTTTAGCTAGTGAATGTAGCTCAATGTTAAGCAACTTTTTCAAAAAACGGCGTTTAGAAATAAAACAAAATAAACACTCTTGTCATAGTACAGTTAACGATTGACTTAATATTTAAAAATGTATTCTATAAATCATTTTTTAATTTTTGATAAAAAATTTGCTTAGTTATTCTTTTTACCTGTGAAAATTGCTAAAATCTGTTCTGATTTTTTAAGATATATACTGAGCATTATTAATGAAAAAACATACATTAGAAACCATGATATCTGCTGAAGATATCCAAAAGCGGGTAAATGAAATAGGTCAACAGATAAGTAAAGATTATGCAAGCAGTCAAAATGAGCTTATTTTAGTTGGTTTGTTAAGAGGTTCTTTTATCTTTATGGCTGATCTAAGCCGAGCAATTAGTGTTGGTCACGAAGTCGACTTTATGACTGCCTCAAGTTATGGCAATGCCGTGGTAAGTAATAGAGATGTCAAAATTTTAAAAGATTTAGACGAAGATATTCGTGACAAAGATGTGCTGATTGTTGAAGATATTATTGATACCGGCAATACTCTTAGCAAGGTAATGGCTATTTTAAAACTACGTCATCCTCGTAGTATCGAGATTTGTACATTATTAGATAAACCTTCACGTCGTGAAGTTGCAGTACCAGTAAAATATATCGGTTTTTCAATTCCTGACGAGTTTGTAGTGGGTTATGGTATAGATTATGCTCAGCATTATCGCCATTTACCATATATTGGACATGTAAAATTACTTGAATCCTAAACTTTATCGAGGTGTATGTGTCACGATTTTCTCGCTCATTATGCGTACTTTTAATGGTAACGACTGCATCAAGTTATGCTGATATGAAGTTATCAATTAAAGGATTATCGGGAGAACTTGCGGAAAATGTCGATGCACGCATTTCGTTAATCACATCAGATAAAATTAATAATTCGCCTAATTTTAAGCGATATTTTGAAAGTGAAGCACAAAAAGCACTTCGAGCATTAGGTTATTATTCTCCTACTTTTAATTATGACGAAAGTGATCCTAAAGTCCTCGTTGTTAAAATATCGCCTGGTGAACCGGTTAGAATTAAACAATTAAATATCAATATCAATGGCGAAGGTAAACAAGATAAAGATTTTCAAGAGTTACTAGCTAAACAACTACCTAAAATTGGTGAAATTTTAAATCACGGCACTTATGAAGCATTTAAAAAAGGCTTAGAAAGCTTGTCATTAAAAAAAGGCTATTTTGATGCAGTAATGCCAACCCATCAATTAGCCGTATCTAAATACGACCATCAAGCATTTTGGAATATCGATTTTGATACTGGTAAACGGTATAAGTTTAGTATGGTTAAATTTCCTGAGGCTAAAATTCGCCAAGATTATCTTGCCAATATCGTACCTTTTAAAGAAGGTGATGAATATTCGGCTGAACAGTTGTCATTATTAAATCGACGACTAAGTTCGACAAACTGGTTTAACTCTGTAGTTGTTACACCAGATTTTCCACATCTAACTGCAGATAAAGCTCTACCAATTGATGTTGTTACCACTCCTCGTAAAAAAAATGCTATGGATCTGGGTTTAGGTTTTTCAACAGATAATGGCGTGCATGGCAAAATTGGCTGGAATAAACCTTGGATCAATAGTAAAGGACATAGTTTTCAAAGTAGTTTATCGCTCTCATCACCAGAGCAAATTATTACAATGAGCTACAAAATACCTTTAAAAAAATCGCCTATTGAACAGTATTATACCATTCAAGGTGGTTATAAAAAAATTGATAATAACGACACTTATTCACGTTCGTATACTTTAGGTGCTTTGCGTAATTGGGATAATTTTGACGGTTGGCAAACTGCTCTTGGTTTTAATATGTTGCGTGATGATTTTACTCAAGGGGATGCAAAGTTCAAGACCTTTTTATACTATCCATCACTAAGTATTTCACGTATTCGTAATGACGGTAAGCTATTATCGATGTGGGGTGATTCTCAACGTTATTCAGTTGAAGGGGCAGCGGAATCGTTAGGCTCTGATATTAATTTAGTCCGTTTTCAAGCTCAACAAACTTGGATTCGTTCAATAAAACAATCACATCGTTTTATAGCCAGAGGTAATTTTGGCATTATCCAAGCTAGTAACTTTGATCGAGTGCCGCCTTCTTTTAGATTTTTTGCTGGTGGCGATCGCAGTATTCGAGGATACAGTTATCAATCTATTTCACCTAAAGATAAAAAAGGTAAGCTTAAAGGTGCTTCAAAAATGATCACAGGCTCAGCCGAATATCAATATAACTTAACTGGCTCTTGGTGGGGTGCTGCTTTTGTTGATACTGGTGAAGCAATAGATAAAGTCGATACAGCTAAATTTTATACTGGTACCGGCTTGGGTATTCGATGGGCTTCACCTGTCGGTCCAATTAAATTTGATTTAGCAACACCACTAAATAGAAAAGATAAAGGCTCAATACATCTATATATTGGTTTAGGAAGCGAATTATAAAATGGCAAAAAATCCAATAAGAGCAAAAAAGGTTGAAAAAATAAAACGAATACGTAAATGGAAAAAACGCAGCATTGTAGTGCTTTCCATTTTTGTTTTCCTTATCACTTTTACAATCTTAATGATTTACACATCTTTAGGTGTAAAGCTAACTACCTATATTCTTAATAAATTTTTACCTGAATTAAAAATAGCCCAAGTTGAAGGTACATTCCATGATTTACATATTAAAGGGTTGTCACTTGAACTACCTGGTGTCAATGTACAGGTAAAAGATGCAACATTCAAATTGTCTGGTTTATGTTTAATACAAACAAAAATTTGTGTTAAACAATTTGATGCTGATGGAGTTAATGTTGTAATCAATACTAATGAATTGCAACTTTCACCTGATGAACCAACATCAGAAAAACGACGAATAATTAAAACGCCATTACCTATTGAGTTAAAACAAACCCATATTTCCGATGTCAATGTAAAAGTTAATGATATGCAATTTGGTATGTCAAACTTTACAGGAAAAGCTAACTGGGTCAACGAAAAAATCTATGTATTCCCGGCTGTTGCTATGGATTTACAGGCAATGTTTGCAGATCACCCTGCAAAAAACTCTAACAACAAATTTGAAGACGATTTAGCACTTGATCAAAAAATTAAGCAACTATTTAATCAACCTTTGATAAATTCACTACCACAGGTTAGTATTCCACTCGATATTAATGTCACAAGTTTAAGCGGAAATAATTGGTTATTACATATAGCTGGGCAAGATTATCATTTTAACCAAGTGAATATAAAAACCGAGATGATTAATAATCATATTATGGTCAAACATGTGGACACTAATGCAACAACGCCTTATGTCAATGGACATGCCTATTTATCTGGTGAAATTACACTTGGCGATAATTGGCCTATTTTAGCTTCAGTTAAGGTCGATACAGAAAAAAATCATCTTAATGGACAGTTTTCAGGAAACTTATTAGGTAAATTATTTACTTATACTAATATTGCTGGTCTGAATCAAATTACCATTGAGGGACAAATCAATTTTATTGAGAAATATTTGCCTTTAATAACAAAATTAGACGGTAAACATATTCAATGGCCAATTGAAGGAGATCCACAATATCAGTTAGATAATTTTGCTATAAGCTTAAATGGTAATGCGCAAAAATATAATATGCTAGCTAAAGGTTTGATTAAGGGAGATGGCTTACCTGATACGTCTGTTGATATTGTTGGTGCTGGGACCAACCAATCTGCCTCTTTCGACCATGCCAATATCAAGTTTCCGCAAGGCGATATTAATCTTACTGGCCAACTAGATTGGCAAACTGCACTTAAATGGGATGCGAGTATTAACCTTAATAATGTCGATATTATTAAAGAGTTACCAACCTTCCCTATTCGCTTAGCCGGCCAACTAAAAACTTCGGGTATGCTCGAAGGTGATTTATGGCAATTAAATATTCCTGATATACAATTAAAAGGTAACATAAAACAAGCTAATTTTTCAGCTAATGGTGACCTATTTGTTGATTCTAATCGTACGCTATCAGCAAAAAATTTATCTCTACTTTGGGGTAAAAATCAATTAAATATTAATGGATCAACGGATAAAGGAAATTTAAATAGCCAACTTAATTTAACGACTTTATCATTATTGGTTGATAATTTAAGTGGCACAATTATTGGTAATGTCAAGATGACAGGTAGTAAAACTTCACCAGTTATCGAAAGTAATATCAATATCGGCAACTTAACTTATGAAAATATTTCAATCGCGAAAGCCAATCTATCAGGCAAAATCCAATACACAGATCAACTTAGTGGACAATTGAAGCTAATTGGTCAAAATATCGATATCGCTAACCAAAGTATTAAAAAAGCTAATATTGAACTATCAGGCAATGAAGCTCGTCACTCTTTAAATATAAATTTTGAAGGTAATCCATTATCGATGGCAACAACATTAAATGGACAATTAGATAAACAACATAATAATTGGACCGCAAGTATACCGCATAGTTTACTTACATTAGCTAATAATAATCGTTGGCAATTAGCTAAACCTATTTCTCTATCATATGATTTAACTAACCACGTTCCAACAATAGGGGCACATTGTTGGCGTAGCAATAATTCTAGTATCTGTTTAGATAAATCATTATCAATAGCTAACAATAACCAGACATCTATTACATTAAAAGATATTGATCTTGCCAAATTACCTATTCCCAATGATGGTGAAACTAAAATTGATGGTTTTATTAATGGCAAAGCAGATATTAAATTCGACGATGCTAGCAAAATTCCGAGTATTAAAGCCAATATAACTAGCAATAAAGTTTTTGTTAAACAGATGATCACCAATCAAGCTTTACCAATTCCATTTGACCTGTTTAATATCAATGCTGAATTTAATGAACAACAGGCTAAATTAAATTGGCGTTTTGGTTTAAATAAATTAGGCAAAATAAATGGCGATCTATCCATAAATGATCCAACTGGAAAAAAAGATTTAAGTGGTCAACTCAATATTGATAATTTAGCCCTAGCAATTATTAATCCGCTATTGAGTAAAGATGAATATGCTAATGGCGCCATCAATGGAATGGTTAAATTTTCTGGTTCATTAATGGATCCTAGCTTAATCGGCGGTATCAATTTAAAACATAGCGACATAAAATCTAACCAATTACCAATCGATATCAAATCTGCTATGGTTGATATTAAATTCAATGGTAAAACTTCGACAATGAAAGGAATTTTGGCCACTAAATCAGGTAACATTAATATTAATGGTCAAGCTAGCTGGAATAATTTTGAAAAATGGCAAGCAACATTAAATGTTAATGGTGCTGCCATGGATGTCTCTGTACCGCCAATGATTGTCAT
This sequence comes from Gilliamella sp. W8123, assembly GCF_016101085.1. NCBI lineage: Bacteria > Pseudomonadati > Pseudomonadota > Gammaproteobacteria > Orbales > Orbaceae > Gilliamella > Gilliamella sp. W8123. The sequence continues at coordinate 84,015 of NZ_JACFRE010000006.1, read as the reverse complement.
GTCAGTCATTCCAGATATTAAAATAGAAGCAACCCAAGATGAACTGACAATTCTTGGTAAAGTTTCAATTCCTAAAGGCAAAATCACCGTTGATTCACTTCCACCATCAAGTATTGACGTGTCACCTGATGAAGTCATGTTGGATCAAAACCACAAACAGATTCAAGCTCAAAAATTTGGCATGAAAATAAATAGTCATATTGAAATCAATATTGGTGATAAAGTAACGGTAGATGCCTTTGGTTTGCAAGCCTCATTAAAAGGTAAACTCATTGCGACACAGACAAATAAAGGACTAGATTTACATGGTGAAATATTAATTCCTAATGGACGATTTCATGCTTATGGGCAAGACCTAATCATTAACAAAGGGATTATCACTTTTTCTGGTCCAACAGATCAAGCTATGTTAGATATAGAAGCCATTCGTAATCCTGATTCCATAGATAACAGTAATATTACAGCAGGTATTCGAGTTAAGGGGTCATCAACAGATCCTAAAATTGAGATTTTCTCTGATCCAGCTATGTCACAACAAGAAGCGCTTTCTTACCTAATTCGAGGTCAAGGTCTTGATAGTTCTGATCAAAGCGATAATGATATGATGACAGCGTTTTTAGTTGGTGTTGGAACCGCAAAAACAGGACAATTCATCGGTGATATTGGTAATGCATTTGGCATCAAGAATCTTTCTTTAGACACTCAAGGGGCAGGTAATAATTCAAAAGTGGTAGTAAGTGGTTATATATTACCTCATTTACAATTAAAATATGGTGTAGGTATATTCGACTCACTAGCAACATTTACCTTGCGCTATCGTTTATTGCCAAATTTATATGTCGAAGCAGCTTCTGGTATTGCGCAAACATTAGATCTAATCTACCAATTCGAGTTTAATTAATATTAGTTAATTCTTATTAGTTCGCCAAAAATTAAATTGGCGAACTAATTTAGATTTTTTGGCCGATTAGCATTTCACGTTTTTTACCAAATCCTTTACGTTTTTCGACATTAAATCCAGCATTGATTAAATTACGTCGGACAAAACCTGCTGCAGTAAATGTTGCAAAGGTTCCTTTTTCTCTTGTTAATTGATAACAATGTTTAAATAGGGATTCATTCCACATATCTGGATTTTTGGCTGGCGAAAAACCATCAAAAAACCATGCATCAATAAAACTATTTTGTTGAACTAAGAAATCGGCATAGCAGCTTATATCGTCATAGCATATCAATAAATTCACTTCTTCTAAGCTATCAACATCAGATCCTTTTAAAGAATCTTGTAATTGCTTAGCTAGTGGCCATAATGCATCATTGTGATTAATAACTTTATTATGAATTTTTGACATTTCGCTGGCAGATAAAGGATATTTTTCAACACTAAAAAAATTTAATTTTTTCAAATTACTATTTGGATTTTTTCGTCTAAATTGTTTAAACGTTTGCCAAGTAATTAAAAAACTTAAACCAGAACCAAAACCAGTTTCACCAATAGTAAACGTCTCTTGCTGATGTTGTAAAAATCTGTCATATAAACAATTCCCTTCAATAAAGACATAACGAGTTTCATCTACTGCACCGTCAGTATTAAAATAAACATCATCAAAGTAACGGGAAATTGGAATTTGATTATCATTCCAAATGATAGTTGATTCGTGCATAAACATCCTTTAAAGCGATATTTAACAAACTGTATATTCATATAGATTACGTATATAATACGCTAAGTTAACTTATGAGGTAAATTATGGTTTTTCTTTTTCGCTTAATCAGTGTGTTATTCATTGGTATTATAACTTGTGTACTAGGCGTTATTTTTTGTTTATTCAATCCTCGCAATCCCAAAAATGTGGCTAGATTTGCCCATCTTTTTAGTTTTTTCTTTAAACCAATATTAGGGGTAAAAGTTGATACTCGTAAATATCCTGAAATTGAAAAACTAGGTAGCTGTGTATTTATCGCCAATCACCAAAATAATTATGATATGGTGGTGGCCGCTGATATTGTACAACCGAAAACCGTCACTGTCGGCAAAAAAAGTCTGGCACTGATCCCTTTCTTTGGGCAACTTTATTACCTTACCGGCAATATTTTAATTGACCGTAACAATAAATCAAAAGCCCGAGATACCATTAATTTCGTCGTTAAAGAGATAAAAAAACGTGAAATATCAATTTGGATGTTTCCGGAAGGTACTCGTAGTCGTGGACGCGGATTATTACCATTTAAAACTGGTGCCTTTAAAGCTGCTATAGCCGCTGGCGTTCCTATTGTGCCGATTTGCGTATCAGATACCAATAATATAAAACTTAACCGCCTTAATAATGGTCATATGATCGTTGAAATGCTTCCGCCAATTGAAACTAAGAATCTACGTAAAGAAGATGCTAGAATATTAATGGAAGAGTGCTATCAACTGATGTCAGAAAAAATTGCCCAAATTAATTTAGAAGCGACTAAATTAAATAAAAAATTATTAAAATAATAATTATCTACTATGACTAAAATCGATCGTAATTTTGATGATATCAGCCATAAATTCGCTAAAAATATTTATGGAACAAACAAAGGTAAGATTCGCGAAGCTATCGTTTGGCAAGAACTAGAAAATATATTAGCTAAGTATCCAACAAATAAACCATTAACTATTTTAGATGCAGGCGGTGGGCAAGGTCAGATTGCTTGTCGATTAGCAAGATTAGGCCATAATATTACTGTTTGTGATATTTCTGAGCAAATGCTCGAATTAGCAAAAAAGCAAGCCGATAAAGAAAATCTAAGCTTAAATTTTATTCATTGCTCTATTCAAGATCTCGAACAATTCATTAAAACGCAATTTGATATTGTGATTTGTCATGCTGTTTTAGAATGGGTAGCTGAGCCAATCCAAATAATCCAATCTTTAAAGAAACATCTTAAACAAGATGGCTATTTATCTTTAATGTTTTATAACTACCACGGGCTATTATTTAAAACAGTAACTTTAGGTAATTTTGGTTACACTCAATCGGGACTGGCCAAACGCAAAAAGAAAACCTTATCACCTGATTATCCCCGCGATCCAAATCAAGTATATCAATGGTTGAACCAACAAAATTTTGAGATCACCAATAAAACAGGAATTAGGATATTCCATGACTATTTAACCAATAAGTCAAAAGCCGAAACACATTTTGAACAATTATTAGAAATTGAAAAACAGTTTTGCCAAACTGAACCCTATCTCAGTTTGGCAAGGTATATTTTAGTTACCGCAAAAATTAATAATAACTAATTTATAGAAAATAATAGGGGAAGTATATTTCTTTACACTCCCCTATTTTCTTAGAAGAAAATGGCATTAACAATTAATAATGTCACTGTTCCTGCGGCCCATAATACCGTTGAAGTAATACTCCAAACTTTAATTTGTTCTTTAACTTCTGTTACCCCTAATGAACGATTAACTACCCAAAAATAAGCATCATTGAAGTGAGAAAACATAAAAGAACCAATTGAGCACCCTAACCCGGCCATAATTGGATTTACACCTAAGGTGCCAATCATTGGTGCAGTAATACTCGCTGCGGTAATCATGGCAACGACACCAGAACCTTGAATTAAGCGAATCAAAGTTGAAATCGTCAATGGTAACAAAATACCAGGCACACCAATTTTAACAATATATTCAGCAATAATTTGACCTGTTCCTGAGTCACGTAATACCATTCCTAATGCGCCACCACCGCCAATAACCAGCAGTATAATACCAGCAGAGCGAATTGAATTTTCCATTTGATGCACAACATCTTTTCGAGGAAATGAGTTAGTTAATGCCATGATAGCAATTAATAATCCAATGCCCACAGCTACAATTGGGTGTCCAATTGTTTTTAACATAATGGCAATCGAACTATCCCATTTCATTTCATTTACTAAAGTAGCGGTTAATATCAAAATAATCGGAGTTACAATTGGTGCAAAAGATGCTAATGCACTAGGTAATTGTTGATCATCTTCTAAATTTTGCGAAGTAACTGTTAGACGTTCACGGGTAAAATTCTCACCATCCTCCGTTGGAATTTGATAAATACTACGACCAACATGGCGAGTATAAATAAATCCAGCAATAGTAATAGGTATAGCAACAACCATTGCCCATAGCATATATTCACCAAGGCCAATACCAAATTGTGAAACTACACCAAATGGTCCTACCGCTGGTGGAATCATACTGTGGCTAATAACAAGCCCCATAGCCAATGTTGAACCAAGTCCGACCACAGATTTACCTGTACTACGTGAAATTGCTTTCACTAATGGTAATAGAACGATAAATGCTGAATCACAAAATACAGCTAAACTCACTAATAAACCGATAATGACTAATGCTAACTCTTCCCTGCCTTTTCCTAAAAGGTTAATAAAAACTTGAGCCATTTTTTGTGCTGCACCACTCATCTGCAAAACTGACCCCATCATAACGCCAAAACCAATAACGATCCCTATGTTACCGAGCGTATTACCAAAGCCTTTACTAATCGTTGCGATCATAAATTCACCAGGCATACCACCCAGTGAGCCAGTAATTAAAGCGGATATAATCAATGCAGGAAATGCCTGAATTCTTGTCTTTAAAATCATAAATAGTAACAAAGTAATTGCAACGAGTAAGCCGGCAACCATTCGCCAGCTGCTCTTCTCAATACTATGTAAACTTCCTAGATAAAAAACAATTAATCCGACAACCACTAAAATAATGCCATTTAATAAGACATAAGGATAAAGTGATTTATTATTATTTTCTTTTTTAGACATATGCAAACCCTCCTTCGATAATGACGAAATCATTACCGAAAAATAAATTGTTATAAGTAATAATAGCTACTTATTAACGTTTAAAATTTGGTGCGTATAGCGCAGCTAAACGTATAGCCTCAATCAAACTCACTGGATTAGCGATTCCTTTTCCGGCAATATCATTTGCTGTCCCATGGTCAACAGATGTACGAAGAATCGGCATTCCATTAGTGATAGAAATGGTACGATGAAAATCAACCATTTTCGTTGCAATATGACCTTGGTCATGATACGGAGATAAAACAGCATCATAGCCACCACCCATAGCAAAATGGAAAACACTATCAGCTGGTTTAGGACCATTAATATCAATTCCTTGTTTACGAGCCATTTCAATACCGGGTAATAAGACATCATCATCCTCATGACCAAAAAGACCATGTTCTCCGCAATGTGGATTAATACCGGCAACCGTCATTCTCGGTTTATTGATCCCTAATTTAACCAATGCATCGTTACAACGAATAGCATAATCACAGACTCTTTCTGGTGTTAATGATTCAATGGCTTTAACCAATGCTAAATGACGAGTTAAGAAAAACACTCTTAAATCTCGAACTTGAAACATAGTAAGTGGGTCTTGACTACCAGTAAGATCTGCTAATATCTCGGTATGACCAATATAGTTAACATTACCAGCTTTAAGGGATTCTTTATTGATAGGTGTTGTTGCAATGGCATCAAGTTTTTTTTCCATAGCAAGCTCTGTGATAACTTTAATATAGTTGAATGCAGCTTGACCGCATTGCCCTTCAATTTGGCCAATTTTAAACGTATCATAATTTAATTCGCCACACTGAATAAGATTCAATACGTTAGGTTTATCTTGTATTTGAGTTAGATCGGTAATTTCATTAATCTGTAAGTTAACTTTTGAAAACTTACACGCATCAGCTAACACCTTTTTATCACCAGTTACCAGTACACATCCATATTCATATGTTTCTGGTGCTGCAATACTTTTCACAACAATTTCAGGGCCTATACCAGCCGGATCGCCCATAGGTACTCCGATTAAACAACGACGTTTCATTTATTACTCCTTTAAAATTATTCAAAATTTGCTCAACTTATGCTGTTTTATCTAAGTTGAGCTAGTTATAAGGTATTAATGCTTCAAGCTTTCATGTGATGAAATCTTGGTACTCAAATAGTCGATACAATGAACTAAAGTATTATCATTACCGACAAAGCCACCTTTCGTTACTATCGAATAACCATCACATTTTCCGCCGACAAGGTGTCCATAAACCGTCAATGGTTCAACTTCATCTTTAAGTAAAAAACCACTACTTCCTAATCGATTTACCACATTTACCGTGACATCCCCTCCACTGGTATAAATGCCTCTGATAATAGATTCCGGATGGAATAAAACTTGAGCTGTTATTTCGGCAATAGCTTGATTCAAGGTATTACTAATTTCACTCATACTCATATTATTGTTAGCTGCTAACTTAGCTAAATCACAAACATGCTCAGGCATTTCAACGGTATCAATGCCGATCACATCAAATTGCTCAACTTTTTTCAGTAATTTATCTACAATTGGTTTAGCTTTCTTGATATCTTTAGAAATTTCTATCAATTCATCAACCAATATCGTTTCTAACCAAACTTTTCGGTCATATTTCAATTTTCTTATTTGTCTTTGAGTAAGATCAGACACACTGCCTATTGCGACAAACACTTTGTTGGCCATCTTTCGTTCTGATGAATAACGTAGATCAGCAAATTGGGCTGTAAATGGTCCCGGATCAACACAAAAAACAGGCAAATTAACATTATTTGCTGCTTGCGCTATCACACTAATGTCGGTATCCGTAGTAGCATCAAATATGACAATACGACCACCTTGTTGATATATTTGTTTTAAACGCTGCTCAATTCTATCTTTGCCTTCTAAAACATCCTTGAGAGCAATATGTGAGACTGGATATCGAGATTGGCAACGAAATAATTCTAAAATTGAAGACTCCGTCATCGGATTTTTAGGATCATTACGCATTGCTGTATTTTGTAATGGGATACCATTAACTAATAAAGAACCGCCAACACAAATTCGATCACTAGATGGATACACAGGAACAACTAAAGCCATTAGATTAGGATCATTGTCAATAACCGCATCAACTTCTGCCCCTAGATTACCTCGCAACGTTGAGTCTATACGTTTACTAATTAAAGGTTGATATTTACTAAACTGGCTTATGCAATCGACAACCCGTGAATACGCTTCTTTATAAGGTATTGAACGTGAATCAGTTGCAAACGAAATCACATCAAATCTAGAAAGATCTTCATTAAATTTTTCTAAACATGTAATTGCATTAAACCCTTTTTTGCTTAATAAAGCACAGGTAGCATTAGCACCTGTCAAATCATCAGCTACAACGGCAACTTTCATATTTTTGCTTCCTCTCAAAAATTAAGCTCACTAAATGAACTTTTTATACATCTACCAAAATTAACTAACTATTAGTTACATCAGTTAATAAATATATTTAATGTCCTGTTTTATTAATTGTTTTTCAAAATTACTAGGAAATTGCTTTTCAGTTATAAGATAATTAAATCGATTTAAATCGCAGATTTTAAAACGACATCTAAGCCCCAATTTACTGCTATCAACCAAAAGGACGGATTGAATAGATCTGGATAATGCCATCCATTTACAATCAGCTTTAATCTGTGTTGTAGTCAATGCACCATCTTCTAGATTAAAACCATCTGCGCCAATAAAAGCTAAATCAATAACCTGTTCTGAAAGATACTTCATGGCTTGAGTGTTATAAGCTGAGGCATTTGTAGTTTGTATTTCACCAGGACAAATAATCGTATTCACCTCTGGCCGAGAAGATAACTCCAAGGCCACATGTAAATCTAAAGTAATCACTGTAATTGGAACATTGATATTCAAGGCAAATTCACGCATCGTTGTTCCTGCATCAATAAAAATTACCATCCCTGGTTGTAATAAACTTACCGCTATTTTCCCTACTCTTTTCTTCCCTTCAGAAAATCGATTTTGTTTGATGTCATAAAGGGGGGTACCATTTAAAAAACTTCTTTTTATTTCACCTCCATACGATACTTTTATTAATCCTTTTTCTTGTAAAAGTTTTAAGTCCCGTCTGATGCTCATATGAGAAACGGAAAATAAATTAGATAGTAAATTGATGTTGGCAACATCATATTCATCTAAGTACTCTAAAATTCTTTTATATCTTGGTAGTTCTTGTTTCATAGTGAGTTACCCAATTAAGTTGGCGTCATTGTAGTAATAAAATAATCAACAAAATGTTAATCTTTTAACACTTTCACAACCGGGTTTAACAAATGTGATCTGAATCAAACTTTCACTTTTTCTTGGTTAGTTTTTTGTGAATCAATAAAATTATCTTCAGTTTTATGCATACAATTTCTATATCTACTAATGCAAACTTCATCAGGGTTAATTTAACTTATAAATAAGGATAATTTGGATATGGCAACAAAATCAGAAGGTTTTCAAGTATGCAAAAATGAAACGTTACAACTAGCCAAACAAGTTCTAAAACAAGAGGCTGCAGCAATAGAAGAAATTGTTAACTCAATTAATGAAACTTTTTTCCATGCTGTAGAATTAATTTTGCATACCAAAGGAAGAGTTATCGTGACAGGAATGGGAAAACCTGGCTATATTGCTCGTAAACTTTCCGCTACATTTATGAGCACAGGTACTCCGTCTTTTTATTTGCATCCAGCAGAAGCTATGCATGGTGATTTAGGTTGCATTACCAAAGATGACACTATTATTGCCCTCTCAAACAGTGGAGAAACAGCCGAAATTGTGAATATTTTACCGACAATAAAACAAATTAATATTCCGTTAATCTCAATTTGTGGTAATCCATTATCAACCTTAGCTCGCTTTGCAACCTACAATTTAGATGCCCATGTAGACCAAGAAGCATGCCCTCTCAATTTAGCACCAACAACAAGTACAACGGTAGAATTAGCCTTAAGTGATGCACTAGCAATATCAGTGATGCATGCAAAGAAATTTAGCTCACAAGATTTTGCTTTTTATCATCCAGGCGGAAATCTAGGCCAAATACGTTTAATGACAGTGCAACAGTTAGTTGAAAAACATAGTAGAAATGTTGCTATTACTGCAGAAGAATCTATTTCTGACGCTATTTTTGCTATGACGAATTCGGGGATAGGAGCTGTTGCGATAGTTGATAAGAACAATGTATTACTTGGCATAATTACCGATGGGGATATTCGTAGACAATTACAATATCACTCTAATCTGTTAGATATTCAAGTTTCTGAGTTAATGATAACCACACCAATAACTATTGAACATAGCCAATATGTATCTGAGGCTTTACATAAAATGGAACAACATAAACCTAGACCAATAACCGTTTTACCTGTGATTGGTAATAAAAAACAATTTATTGGCATGATTCATATCACAGATATATATCACTAAATCAAATTTTATGATCATCAAGTAACAACAAACAAAATTAAGATAACTAAAAGAGCACTCGAAAATTTGCCAATAAATCGTTATTATAGTGCCATTAATTTTATTAGTTAAAGGTGTCATTATGATAGTTGTTACTGGCGGTGCAGGTTTTATTGGAAGTAATATTGTAAAAGGTTTGAATGAGTTAGGCCGAAAAGATATTTTAGTAGTAGACGATTTAACCGATGGTACTAAATTTGCCAACTTAGCAGATTTAGATATTGCTGATTATATGGATAAAGATGAGTTTATTTCAGCAATAGTCTCCGGTGAAAATCTGGATATTGAAGTTATTTTTCATCAAGGAGCTTGTTCATCTACTACTGAATGGGATGGCAAATTTATGATGGAAAATAATTACAACTATTCAAAAGATTTGCTGCATTATTGTTTAGATTTTGATATTCCTTTTTTATACGCTTCTTCCGCCGCAACTTATGGAGGACGTAGTGACAATTTTATTGAAGATAGAGTTTATGAAAAACCTTTGAATGTATATGGTTATTCAAAGTTTTTATTCGACCAGTACGTACGAGAAATTTTACCTAATGCAAGTTCACAAATTTGTGGTTTTCGTTATTTCAATGTCTATGGACCTCGTGAAAACCATAAAGGTAGCATGGCTAGCGTTGCTTACCACTTGAATGAACAAATAATTAAAGGAGAAAAGCCTAAATTATTTGCTGGCAGTGATAATTTTAAACGTGATTTCATTTACGTTGGCGATGTGGTTGAAGTTAATTTATGGTTCTGGAAAAACAAAGTTTCTGGCATTTTTAATTGTGGAACTGGTCGTGCTGAATCATTCCAATCGGTCGCTGATGCAGTATTAGACTATCATCACAAAGGCGAAATCGATTATATTCCATTCCCTGAACACTTAAAAGGACGCTATCAAAGCTTTACTCAAGCTGATCTGACTAAATTCAGAAAAACAGGTTGTCCAATTGAGTTTAAAACAGTGTCTCAAGGAACAACTGAATATATGCAATGGTTAAACCAACAATAAAGGAACCGCAATGAAAACGTTGATTATTGGTCCTTCATGGGTTGGTGACATGATGATGTCACAAAGCTTATATCGCACATTAAAACAATTAGATCCATCTATTGAAATTGATGTGATGGCACCAACTTGGTGCCGAGCTTTATTAGATAAAATGCCTGAAGTAAATCAATCAATTGCTATGCCTATTAGCCATGGTGAGTTTGCTTTAAGCAAACGTTATCAGTTAGGAAAGGAATTACGCAATAATCAATACGACCAAGCAATCATCTTACCTAATTCATTTAAATCGGCACTTATTCCTTTTTTTGCTAAAATTGCTAAACGTACAGGTTGGAAAGGTGAGATGCGTTATGGCTTATTAAATGATTTAAGAGTGCTGGATAAACAAGCCTTTCCATTAATGGTAGAACGCTATGTCGCTCTCGCCTACCCTAAACAAGATATTCATTCAGCTAAAGATCTGCCTCAACCAATTTTGTGGCCAAAGCTTAGTGTTGAAAAAGATGAAGTAGATCAAGCATTAGCAACGTTTAATATTCCTAGTGACGTGCCTTTAATCGGTTTCTGTCCTGGTGCTGAATTTGGTCCAGCCAAACGTTGGCCTGATTATCACTATGCCGCGTTAGCTGATTTAATCGTAAAACAGCATGCTAAAATTATTATCTTTGGTTCAGAAAAAGATAAGCCGGTTGGCGAAAAAATTATTGCCAAAATGGTACATGGTGATCAATGTATCAATCTGGCTGGTCAAACAAAATTAGACCAGGCAATCAATGTGATTTCTGCATGTAAGGCCATAGTCACAAATGATTCTGGGTTAATGCATGTTGCAGCAGCGCTTGATAAACCTTTAGTGGCACTTTATGGGCCAAGTAGTCCTGATTTTACCCCGCCACTTTCCGATAAAGCTGAAGTGATCCGTTTAATCACTGGCTATCATCGCGTTCGTAAAGGTGATGCAGAACAAGGATATCATCAAAGCCTTATTGATATAAAACCAGATTTAGTATTTGAAACATTAATGAATCTTATCGTTCGCTGTGAAAAGAGCTGTTAATTATGCGCGTGTTAATTGTTAAAACTTCATCTATGGGTGATGTATTGCATACTTTACCTGCTTTAACTGATGCAGCTAACTGCATACCTGATATAACATTTGATTGGGTTGTTGAAGAAAACTTTTGTCAAATTCCCAGTTGGCATTTTGCAGTAAATGACGTCATTCCGGTTGCAATTAGACGTTGGCGAAAAAACTGGTTCGCTAAGAATATCCGTCAAGAACGCCATCAATTTATAGAACACTTACAGCGTCAACAGTATGATTGCATTATTGATGCTCAAGGGCTAATTAAAAGTGCATTTTTAATCACTCGTAAAGCGAAAGGTATCAAACATGGTTTGGATCGCCAAAGCATAAAAGAACCAATTGCAAGTTGGTTTTATGACGTAAAACATCATGTTCCTAAACAGATGCATGCCATTGAACGTGTCCGTATGTTATTTGCTAAAAGCCTTAGCTACTCACAACCAGATTCGATTGGTGACTATGCTATTGCTGATCATTTTTTAACATCATTACCACCTGATAACCAAAAATATTTGATTTTCCTACATGCAACTACCCGTGATGAAAAACATTGGACTGAATCGGCATGGCGTAATTTAATTAAGCTAATTGAACCTACTGGTCTAAAAGTTAAACTTCCATGGGGAGCTCCACATGAACAAGAACGTGCATTACGTTTAGCTCAAGGGTTCAAACATGTTGAAGTATTACCTAAATTATCTCTTAATGAAATTGCAACAGTTATTGCTGGTGCCAAAGCTGTAGTATCCGTCGATACAGGACTAAGCCACTTAACAGCAGCATTGGATAGACCTAATATTACTTTATTTGGCAATACCGATCCGAAACTTATTGGCGGATATGGTAAAAACCAGCATAGCATCATTTCCACAGATAAAACGATGCAATCCATAACTGCTGATGAAATTTATCAACAGTTAATAACATTTATTTAAATCATATTTAAATTATTTTAATCAGTAGGATAGTAAAATGAACAAATATAGTGAGTTAATTCGGGAAAAATATGCACAAATTGGTAGTAATGATTTAGGTTATATTGATGATGCGTTGGGCGCGGTAATGATAGTTCTCAATGAAATAGTTGAAAATCAACAAGTACCACAGGATTTACGCGAAAAAGCTGCCTATGCGGCAGCTAATCTACTAATAAGTGATTTTGATGTTAAATAACGGTAGGAAGTTTGATAATAAATCGAGTTGATAAATCATCAGATTCGACATGAATATGACCTTTATGTGTGTCGATAATAGATTTTACGATTGCTAAACCAATCCCTGTTCCTGAGCTATCTTTACCATTACGATGCCTAGATTCATCGACTCGATAGAAACGCTCAAAAAGATGAGGTAAATGGCGACTTTCAATCTTTTTACCTGGGTTTGCAATAATAATTTGAATTCGTTTTTGGTTCACTTGACTCAAGCTAATTTTAATTGTCTTATTTGTAGGAGTATAACGAATAGCATTGGATAAGATATTACTTATCGCTCGTCCTAACATCATTTTATCTCCTTCAATATGAGAACAACTACCTTCTATATCAAAAGTAATATTTTTTTCATCCGCTAGAGGTTCAAAATACTCACACATCAAACTGATCATCGAGTGCAAATCAATATCGATAAGGTTAGGAACCAATTGATGATTATCTGCTTGAGCCAAAAAAAGCATATCAGAAATCATCTGAGACATTTTTTCATACTCTTCTAAATTAGAATATAAAATTTCTCGGTATTCATCGGTTGATCGCGCATTATTTAATACTATTTGCGTTTGTGTGGTTAAATTAGTAATTGGCGTGCGCATTTCATGAGCGATATCAGCAGTAAAATTACGTTGCCGATCAAAAACATCTTCCATTCGATGAAGCATATTATTAAAAGCTTTAACCAAACTAACATATTTCACCGGTACTGATTTGGTTGAAATACGATAATTTAAACTTTTCATATTAATGCCTTCAATCTTTTTAATTAAACGATTGATCGGTTTTTGCGTAAAATATATTGAAATTAATGAACCTATTAAAGCCAAAACACAAGAAATAGCAATAAGTAAACCTAAACCATTTCTCAATCGCTTAATAAATTCAAGTTGTAAATCACGCGCTACTGCAACTATCGTTGTATATTGGCGACCTTCCTCCAATAGTACTCTAGAGGCTCCGATACGATAAGACGATTTATCAATATTCCAAATTGCAGTACTATTTTCAGTAATTAAACGATCAAAATCTTGTTGCGATAAAGCAATAGATAGATTTGGCCCTCGGGTACGATAGACAATTTTTCCTGAATCATCAATAATATAAACAAATAAGTGATGATGACCAGTTAAAATAAGTAAAAGATTTTGAAAGAATTCATCACGATTTTCATCGGGTGAATAATAGGTCAACTCACGCTCGATTGAGGTAATGACAGAATTAAGTTCTGTGACATTTTGCTGAATCGAAATTTTTTCAAATGTATGTTCGATAAGATAGCTAAAACAATAAAGTAGCCCACAGGTCAGTAGGCATACAATAAGTGGTATACGAAATGATATGATGTTAGTTTTCTTCATCCAATACATCTAATTTATATCCCATTCCTCGGACTGTATGAATTAATTTCGGTTCAAAATCAGCATCGATCTTGTTCCGCAAACGCCTAATTGCCACATCAATAACATTGGTATCACTGTCAAAATTCATATCCCATACTTGAGAAGCGATAAGTGATCTAGGGAGCACTTCACCTGGATAACGTAAAAAATATTCCAGTAATAAAAACTCTTTATTGGTTAAATCAATTCTTTTATCACCTCTGGTTACGGTTCGTTTAGGTAAGTCCATAACAAGATCTGCGATACTTAATTGATAATTATTAACTTGTGGTACATTTCGTCTTAATAATGACTTAACTCTTGCTAATAGTTCGGCAAAAGAAAATGGTTTAACTAAATAATCATCAGCGCCTAAATTGAGCCCTTTAACTTTATCTTCAACACTTCCCATTGCAGTTAAAAGAATAATTTGCGTGTCTTTACCTGCTTCACGTAAAGACTGAACTATTTTCCAACCAACAATATCAGGGAGCATTACATCTAGAATAATTAAATCATAATCTTCAGTCATTGCGCGATGATAGCCATCTAAGCCATTATCTGTGAGATCAACAATAAATCCTGACTCAACTAATCCTTGGCGTAGATATTCACCTGTTTTTTGTTCATCTTCAACAACTAACAATTTCATATTGAATATTCCTTAATGTTCTATCAGGTTATCGAAATTGCATAATGCAGTAATAGGATATATGAAAAAGGGAAATGACATCATGACAATTTAATGACTATTTTGTAACCTAAACGTCATTAATCAGTCGGTTTTGATTTGTTATAGTATCGCCACAATGATTCATGAGGCTAGACAGTATTGTTTCATTGTTTTATTTCCTTTCATCCATTCCTTGCAATTTAATGCAGCCCTAGTTGATCTAGGGTTTTTTTTTGCCTTTAATACTTACTGACGTAAATTTATTTATGGATTACGGCTAATTCACTATAAAACTAATTTTATTTTAGCAAATTTAACCGTAATTGAATATGTTTGATATTAGTTTTTACGAAGAACAATACCAGTTTCAATATGATCGGTATAAGGAAATTGATCGAACATGGCAAAATGTTCAATATGATGCGTTTTGGTAAGTTGTTCTAAATTATTTTTTAACGTATTCGGATTACAAGAAATATAGATAATCCTTTGATAACTTTGGATAATCTCAAGCGTATTATCATCTAATCCTGCTCTTGGTGGATCGACTAATACGGTTTGACATTGATAATCATCTAAATTAATGCCCTGCAATCGATTAAATTGTCGTTCTTTTTTAATTGCACTGGTAAATTCTTCGGCCGATAATCTGGCAATAATTAAGTTATCAATATTATTGATTTTGATATTATGTTGCGCTGAATAGACCGAAGCTTTGGCAATCTCAGTTGCCAACACCTTCCTAAAATTTTGTGCTAATGCAATCGAAAAATTACCGTTGCCACAATAAAATTCGAGAAGATCACCTTCGGAATCTTTAGTAACCGATATTGCCCACTCCAACATTTTAATGTTGATAGCAGCATTAGGTTGAGTAAAACTGTTTTCTACTTGTCGATAACTAAAGTTCTTATTAAATATTGGTAAAACCTCATCGACATAATCAACATTTACAGCAATTTTTTGATTACTAGCTCGACCTACCAAATTGGCAATAATACCCTGCTCAGCTAATTGTTGTTTTAAACATTCAGCTTCTATTATCCATTGGTCATCTAATTTTTTATGATATAAGAGTGTTATTAATAACTGGCCGCTCAACGTGGAAAAATAATCAATCTGAAAAAGTTGATGGCGCAACTTATCATTATATTGAAGTAACGGTAAAATTGTTTGCATGGCACGATTAATTAATTGTGATGCAATTGGAAAACTATCAATTCTTACTCTTTTTTTAGTTTTTTTATCATACATAATATGATAAAGCTCCTCACCGTTGTGCCAAATTCTAAATTCAGCTCGCATACGATAGTGACTAATTGGTGAAGAGAAAACCTGTAAATCGGGTAATGAAAAATCAGATAATAATGTTTTTAAATTGGTTATTTTATTTTGTAACTGCTGGTTATATTTGTCGTTAGAAAAAGATTCTGTCATATTTATAATTCGATCATCAATTTAACTAAAAAGAATAGTATTAAGTTTGCTACCTTGTTATTTTACTGATTTTAGCATAAACCATAAATTATGATAAGTTTAACCATTCATAGTTGGCCAATAAATAATATGCTTATCATGAAAAATTGTTTTTATTCTTACCTATTTTCGGCTCTGTTATTTAAAGATTATGTTAGTTAAGGATAAAGATTGTAGTTATAGCGATTGCCGTTATAATGTGGGACAAAATGATAGATAAAAGAGCATTATGACTACACAAACTTTTTCCGATTTACAGTTAGACGATATCCTAATTGACAATCTACAAGCACAAAATATTAATACACCAACGGTAATCCAAGCACAAACTATACCAGTAGCATTAGATGGTAAGGATGTTTTAGGATCGGCGCCAACCGGAACTGGTAAAACCTTAGCTTTTTTGATTCCAGCGGTACAACATTTACTTGATTTTCCTCGTCGAAAACCAGGACCACCACGAGTTTTGATACTAACCCCTACTCGAGAACTCGCAATCCAAATAGCTGAGCAAGCAAAATTACTTACGCAGTCAACTCACCTAAGTATCGCTACGATTACTGGTGGAGTTGCTTATATGAACCATGCTGAAGTATTTAGTAAAAATCAAGATATTGTCATAGCCACTACTGGTCGATTATTACAGTATATTAAAGAAGAAAACTTCGATTGTCGTGCAGTTGAAATGTTAATATTGGACGAAGCAGACCGTATGTTAGATATGGGATTTGCTCAGGATGTAGAAACTATCTCTGCTGAAACCCGTTGGCGCAAACAGACGTTATTATTTTCAGCTACGCTTGAAGGTGACGGATTACATAGCTTTGCTAATCGTATTCTTAAAGAACCAGTCGAAATCAATGCCGACCCTTCGCGAAAAGAACGAAAAAAAATTCTGCAATTTTATTATCGCGCTGATGATTTTGCCCATAAAGTTGCATTATTAACGTATTTATTGAAACAAGATGAAGTGAAAAAAACGATTGTATTTGTTCGTAAACGGGAAAGAGTGCATGAATTAGTAACATTACTTCATCAAGCAGGTATTCAAAGTTGTTATCTAGAAGGCGAAATGGTTCAAGCCAAAAGAAATGAAGCAATCAAAAGAATTAGTAATGACATAGTTAAGGTGTTGGTTGCAACAGATGTTGCCGCTAGAGGAATAGATATTGACGATATAAGCCATGTCATCAATTTCGATGCACCTAAAACCGCCGATGTTTACTTACATCGCATTGGCCGTACAGCTCGTGCTGGAAAAAAAGGTACTGCAATAATGTTAGTTGAAGCTCACGATAATGAGTTATTACTAAAAATTGAACGTTATATACGTGAACCGATTAAATTAAGAACCATTGATGAATTACGACCAAAAACCAAAGCACCAAAACCAGTGACTAAAAAGAAACCATCACAGAAAGCCAAACAAAAAAGTGTAGCTAAAAAACAAGAAGATACGAAAAAGAAAAAAGTAAAACAGCGTCATCGAGATACTAAAAACAAGGGTAAACCAAAGAAAACGATAATTAAAACCGAATAATAATTTGTTTATCATAGTTTAAACTTATGAAATCAATCGTTGATAACAACTTGGCGTATTGATACATACTGCTATAATTCAACGCAGACAAATTACAAATTCAGTTACACAAGGAGATATCTTATGACATTAGTAACTCGTAAGGCACCAGACTTTACTTCATCTGCAGTGCTTGGTTCTGGTGAAATAGTAAATAATTTTAATTTAGCCGAACATATCAAAGGTAAATATGCAGTAGTATTCTTTTGGCCGATGGATTTTACTTTTGTATGTCCATCAGAAATCATTGCTTTTGATCACCGTCTTGAAGAATTCAAAAAACGTGGTGTGGAAGTTATTGGTGTTTCAATGGATTCCGAATATGTCCATAATGCATGGCGCAATACTCCACAAGATAAAGGTGGTATTGGCGAAGTAAAATTCCCGATCGTTGCTGATATCAAACATAGCATTATGCAAGCTTACGGTGTTGAACATCCTGAAGCAGGCGTTGCACTTCGTGCTTCATTCTTTATTGATAAATCAGGCGTTGTTCGTCATGAAACTATCAATGATCTTCCAATTGGACGTAACGTAGATGAAATGCTACGTATTGTTGATGCTTTCCAATTCCATGAAGAACATGGTGAAGTTTGTCCTGCTCAATGGACTAAAGGTAAGCAAGGTATGCAAGCAAATCCAAATGGTGTTGCTAGCTACTTAAAACAACACGCAAGTGAAATCTAATTTTATTCAAAGTTGATATTTTTACATACCTTTCTTCTAACTTTTACCGGAGTTTTACTCCGGTTTTTTTATTTTAATAAAAACTCCAAATTTTATAATAGATTTTATCATTAGACTTTAAATCAATCTCAATGCCCTGAAATATTTGAAAAAAGATTAATAATTACCACTCC
The DNA here is from genome assembly GCF_016101085.1 of Gilliamella sp. W8123. Taxonomy (NCBI): domain Bacteria; kingdom Pseudomonadati; phylum Pseudomonadota; class Gammaproteobacteria; order Orbales; family Orbaceae; genus Gilliamella; species Gilliamella sp. W8123. Next base: position 65,377 of record NZ_JACFRE010000006.1, on the reverse strand, counting down.
AAAAATAATAAATCCCATACCAATCAACGCAGCAAGATCCAATGATTGTTTTAAAAAAATCCAAGCGATTAAACTAATAATGATAATTCCTATTCCCGACCAAATCGCATAAGCAATACCGACAGGTATCGTTTTTAAAGCTAAAGATAAAATATAGAAAGAAGCACTATAACCAACTATGGTAATTATTGAAAAAGTAAGATTAGTAAATCCATTAGATAATTTGAGTGAAGATGTTGCAATCACTTCACAGATAATTGCACCGAAAAGTAGCAGATATGCGTTCATAGTTTTACTCTCAAATTGGTTAAAATTTTTATAAATAGAATATAGACTTGTAATGATATATTTTGTGAACAATTGAGATAATTAAGCGAGCTAAATCGTTAATAATTTATGAAATATTACATGCGTTAAACGGTGGCTTTACAATAACTATTAATAACTAATTAATATGAATAGCAATTTGCCACTATTTACAAAAATAAATACAAAAAGTCAGTTATTTCTATATGACTAAGTTATTATACCTAAAATTTAGTGGTTTAGCAGTGCCTTTTTAGATTGTACAAGTCTAATGTTTTACTCATCCTAATAGTAATTTCAATAATACATTTTTCAATCTCAATTTTATTTGTTATAAATTTTCCTCTAGAACGGTAGTTTAGTATTTATTATTCTAACCTATTACTTTTTATGAAAATTATAAAGATTTCAACGATCAGTTATACAATTTTAATAGTTTTAAACTATTATATCTTATTTTATTGATCTATATAACCGATCAATATATAATTTATTTATTTTTATTTAACTTAAATTTTTCAAATAGAAGGCGAAAATGCCTTATAGCTACAGTGGAATAGTAAAAGATATTATTAGAGAACATGAAAAAATGAAGGAACGGAATACATATGTAATTCCACCTAGTGATATCAGTGAAGAATATGAAAGAAAAATTAAAAAAATGGGAAATCAAATTGCAAGTTATGAACTTAATATACAAAATGACATAGAAGTTATTTATAACTTACTGTTTCAAAGAGATTTTTTACTAATAGCAATTAATCAATTTTTAACAAAAACTGATCATCAAACAAAGCAATTTTTTATTAATTTTTTGAATGAAGTTAAATCAGAAAAAGAAGCTGATGAACAATATAAACAAAAATTCAAAAACTGGGTTTATCAACAAAATTTCTCAGAAAAACTAATTTGGGAAGTTAAAAACCCTGACAAAATCAAACATAACCCAGTTCTAAATTTTCCTGATTTTCAATAATATAAGGATAAAAGGTAATGAGCTATAATGGAATTGATGATCTAATTATTAATTATGAAAAAACTCAACAAGAACAACAGAAACAACAGCTAGAGCAACAAAAAATTGAAGAACAAAAAAGAATAGAACTTCAAAAAAATTTAGAGAAAGATAGAATTGAACAACAAAAAGCAAGTCGCAGAAAAAATTTAATATTTTGGCTATTAACTTTTGTTTTTGAGTATTTATTAACTACATTTATATTTAGTTCAATTTTTAATACAGCTAATCCAATCAAAATTATAAAAATTTTTGCAGGTTTAGGAACGGGTATGCAAATGTTTATTTGTGTTGGTTTTTACTTATTTGCCACAGGTATTATTTGTTGGGCGCTTAGCTATATAATTGTGAGACCAGATAAATAGCCAAATACATTCTAATAATAAATAAAGAGGGATCCCCACCCCTCTCTTTTAAGCATATCTTTTTTTAATTCAGATTTTTTTATATTATTTGAATTAAATCTTACTAATAAAACATCTACAAAATATGAAAGAATATATTTTATGTAAATTTAAAAATTTCCTGTTAATAAAACATATTTATAAATTGATTGTATGATGGAATTCATCTTTTCAATTATTTTCAATATTTGAGATAGTAGTAGAATTATATGTTTTCTTCTCATATTTATGCCCTCTAAAATATTGTCACCAAAGCTATTCTAAATTAATATCAAATTATTTTGCAGTTGTCGCTTAGTTAGATCTAAATTTGGTTTAAATGTGAAAATATATAAACGATTCTGTTTTTTAATTTTAAAATAATAAGGTTATTTACTAGGCAAGACTGTGGGTATATTTTGGGTTCTATTTCAGCACAAACTCTTTATGTTATTAATGCTCCCACACTAGAAAAATATAATTATTGAAATGTTTATAAATAATTATTCCACATATATAAAATCACTTTTTACACTTATTATTTATAAGTTGTTACTTTTTTATATTTTTTTGAAAGATTTGAACGATCGGTCATATAATTTGCGATAGTTTGTGCCTATTATATCATAATTTATTGATCTGCAAAATCGATTGTTATATACTAGACATAGTATCTCAGGAGGAAAAAATCTTAACAATAATAATAAAAAAAGAGAGTTTTAACTCTCTTTTTTATTTATAACATATTTTCAAATTTAGTTTTTTTAGATGAATTATCTTTTGTGAATAAAACTTCATTTGCAATTGATATATTTTCTAAATTATTAGTACAAAACAATTCAATTTCTTCAATTTTAATACATGACATAACGCAACTTTTATTTGTCATAAAATTATGTTTATAATTTTGTAATTCTTTTAAAGCTATTCGTTTATTAATCAAACTATCTATATTAAATCCTTCTTTCAAATTTTGCTTGTTCACTTTATTACAATTTTATTTTTATCCAAAAAATTTAATTTTTGATGATTTACCCATTCCCAAAATATATTTACAAATTTAAGTTGGTCTTCTTTTTGTTTTTATTCATCTTGTAGTTCCTTGATGTTTGCGGGATCTACACCACCTAACACTAATGTTTTAAATTCATCTCTTATTTCTCTTGCAAAAGCTGGAGAAATGTAAGGATATTTCACCAAGCTTAGCTGATTAGTCTTTTTTTTGTATCGTGTCTTAAATATCTAAACCGTCAAATTTTTGTGTCATTTTTTTTACTAATATAGATAAACTATTACCATCACTTGCTTCATATTTTTTATATCTGTCAATTTGTTAGTTGCCGTAAGTCTTCCCGCCGTATTTGTATACGTTTATATGAATATTGTTAGCGTATACAAAAACGTATACAAATGCATATGCAATTTGACGCAATTAAATGTAAGTAGTGCTTATAGTATAAAGTCTTATTCTAAAAGGGATTTTTAACAATTGAATATGAGGTTAAAAAAAAGAATGGTGGGTTGTGAGGGGATCGAACCCGCGACCAATTGATTAAGAGTCAACTGCTCTACCGACTGAGCTAACAACCCACTAAAGAAGTGTTGATTATTGTACAGAAGTTTAGATTTTAATGCAAATACTCTAAAATAGAAATGACATAACAAATTGATTTAAAAAAATAAATTAATTTTTATCACATCGTGAAATGCAAACCTATAATACCAATAATAATTACAGTAAGACCGAATATTCGAGTAAAATTTTTCGGTTCTTTGAAAATAAACATATTAGCTAATACAGCACCTGAAGTACCTAGTCCTACCCATACTGGATAAACTATACTTAAATCCAGATACTTTAATGAAAAATAAAATAATGAAAACGAAACAAAAAAACCGCCCCAATATAGTGTTAATCGCAATAGATTTTTTTGTTGTGAATAAAGCTTAAGGCCTATTGCACCAATAACTTCAAATATTGCAGCAGTTAAAATAAATAACCATCCCATATCATAATCCAAATTTCAGTTAATTAGCTATCTGCTCGTTTAAGTTGCACAACGCCAATAATAATTAATGCAACAAAAAATATTTCAATAGGTTTGATTTCTTTACCGAATAAAAACATATCTATAACTAGTGAACCAATCGCACCAACACCAGAAAATATTGCATATACGGTCCCCGTAGGAATAGTCTTACATGCACTTGTTAAAAAGGTAAAATCAACAATGATCACCAGAATGATAATAACCCAATGCCACCACTGACTTGCTGTAGTGAAACCAAATACCCAACACAATTCAAAAAAGCAGGTGAGAACAACAAATGCCCACTCTTTATTCCTGCTGTTCATAACGACCTCGTTATTTTTTATTTTTAATTTATATTGCTTAATTTTGTCTTTTCATTAATGTGCTTAATGAAAACAAAAGACGGTTCGCAAACTAGAAGGCTTGCCACCTAAAGATTATGATGTTTATGCAGAGAAACAATTCAACTTTATATAAAATATCGATAATTTTGCAAACAGGTTATTGATACTTTATTACTATTTCTTGCCATATATTTATAATTCTATAATGACGGTTGCAAAATGGCAAGCCTTGAGTAATTGTTAATTACATGCTTTTAAATAACTTTCTCAAAAAATCATTAAAAATAGAAAGAAATATAGTACTTTTAACCCATATTTCTTACCCAACATGATCAGCTTTTATTGGGTTGATTCTGCCTTTAATACCAACGATAGTTTAGCTTTATTATTAATATGAATTAATGAATATAGACAATTTGAATTGTAAAAAATTTACTGAAAGGGGTTTTTTTTCAATTAAATCAATATAGAATACTTCGCTTAGTGCTTTAATTCTTTTCGAAAGCAAAATAATTCAAGTACTTTAAATACAACTTATTTAATACTTTTATCAAAGAATAAGTCAGATAAATTAAAAGGAATAGACAATGTCAAAAAAATCGGACGATGAATTTAAAGTCGGCATAAAGGCTTATGTGTCACTTATTGTGGCCATACTGTTCTTTTCCGGACTATTTTATAACGTAGATGGAAAAGCTTGGTTGGGGGCATTTGATTTTACCAGTTTAAGTGGTAAGTTTGGCACAATGCTCCATCCAGAGAAAAATACCTTCGTTGGTGAAGGTGGTAATAGCGCCAGAGCCGGCTTTATTTTCGCTCTATCATTAATTCCAACTGTAATGCTTGCATTAGGCGTGTTAGAAATCTTTACCCATTATGGTACCATCCGTGCGGCTCACAAATTGTTAACACCATTACTTAAACCTATATTAGGTGTTCCGGGTAAAACAGGTTTGGCATTAATTACTGATTTACAAAGTACTGATGCTGGTGCAGTGTTAACCAAAGAATTATACGATGAAAAACAGATCACTAAAAAAGATCTGGTCATTATTAGTGCATGGCAATATTCTGGTGCAGGGTTAATAAATAACTATTTTTCTATTGGCTCAGCGCTTTTTGCGTCAATGTCTGTTGCAATATTTACGCCTCTGGTCATTATGATTGTATTGAAATTTGTCGGTGCAATTTTAGTCCGCCTTGTATTAAATTCAGTTTACAAAAAGGATTTCATCAATGAGTAATTCAAGCAATCAAAAACAGACTAACAACCCTTTAGATATTTTTGTAATTGGCGCTCGTAAGGGCTTTAATATTGCCATTAACAATTTAATGCCAAATATTATTATGGCATTTGTTATTACCGAAATTTTAAAAAGACTCGGTCTAATGCAATTAATTGGTGAAGTATTTGCCCCAGTCATGGGACTATTTGGCTTACCAGGTGAAGCAATTACTGTTTTATTGACAGCTTGGTTATCAGCTTCCGCTGGAACTGGTGTTGCTGTAAATTTAATTAGTGGTGGTATTCTCACTGGTACTGATATCACTATTATAGCACCAGCTATCTTCTTAATGGGCTCACAATTACAATATATGGGCCGTCTACTTGGTGTCGCCGATGTGCCTAAAAAATATTGGCCACTATTAATGGTTAATAGTATTGTTAATGCGTTAATAGCGATGATCATTATGCGATTTATTGTGTGATAAAGGAGATATCTATGTCGAACGTACTCGAACACTATCACTATTTACATCAAATTCCTGAGCTAGGATTTGAAGAAGTTAAAACATCAAACTATATAGCAAGTAAACTAGAAGAAGCTGGCTACAAAGTAACCCGTAATATAAATAATACTACGGGTATTGTTGCAGAATATGATAGTGGAAAATCAGGTCCTGTACTGGCATTACGTGCGGATATGGATGCCTTAGGACACATAATTGATGGCCAACATTGTGCCAGACACACTTGTGGTCACGATGGACATTCATCAATGTTATTGACTGCAGCACAAGAGCTTATTAAAGAAGGAAATATCAAAAAAGGTAAACTAAAATTGATTTTTCAACCAGCTGAAGAGTTAGGTTCTGGTGCATTGGCTATGATTGAAGGCGGTGCAATTGATGATGTTGATATGATCATCGGTTTACATGTTCGCCCTAAAGAAGAATGCCCTAAAGGCTTTGCATCAGCCGCTATGTTCTATTCGGCTTCAACCACAGTTGAAGTCAATATTCATGGTATACCAGCTCATGGGGCAAGACCTCATTTAGGCGTTAACGCTTTAGATGCGGCAACTATGGCGATTCAAGCCGTGAATACCATTCATTTAGCTCCTAGTTTAACATATAGCGTCAAAGCAACACGTTGTATATGTGATGCCGGTGTAACAAATGCTATTCCTTCTGAGGCTTATGTTTGTTGGGATTTACGCGCACCAACCAACCCTGCTATGGATGAATTAAAAGCCAAAACGCTTAAAGCGATTGAATTAAGTGTGGCATCTATCGGTGCTAAAGCTGATATCAAAGTATCGAAAGAAATCCCAGCAGCAGAAATAGATGATGAAGTAACTAAAATCATCGCTGAATCTATTACCGATGTACTCGGAAAAGAGGGATTGAAAGATCCTATTTTCACACCTGGTGGCGAAGATTTCTTCAATTATCCACGCGAAAGAGATGTAAAATCTGGTTTTTGGGGCTTAGGTGTCGATTTAACACCAGGTTTACATCATCCTGATATGACTTTTGATACATCAGCATTAGAAAATGGTGTAAAAATTACTAAAACTTGTGCTTTGAAGGTTTTAGGTTAAACAAAAAAATCCGCCGATTACTTCGGCGGATTATTAAAAACATTATAATAATTTACGATAAGCCACTATATCTTCAATGGTGACTACCGGTAGCTGATGCTGTTTTGCAAACGCAACAACTTGTGGCGCTCTTGCCATTGATCCATCATCATTAGTTATTTCACAAATTACTGCTGCAGGTTTAAATCCAGCTAATGTTACTAAATCAACCGACGCCTCAGTGTGCCCTCGACGATTTAATACACCACCCTCTTTGGCAACTAGTGGGAAAACATGACCAGGATGATTTAAATCTGTTGGTTTTGCATCATCCGCTACTGCGGCTTTGATAGTCGTTACTCTATCAGCTGCTGATACCCCTGTCGTAACGCCTTTTGCCGCTTCGATAGAAATAGTAAAAGCAGTGTGATTTTTACTAGTATTATTTGCCACCATCATCGGCAATCCTAATTTATCACAATAAGATTGTGGCATACATAAACAAACTATACCGCTGCCATGACGAATAGTTAATGCCATTTGCTGAGTGGTAATAGTTTGCGCTGCCCAGATAATGTCACCTTCGTTTTCACGATCTTCATCATCCAAAACTAACACCCCAGATCCAGCTTTGATTGAAGCAATTGCTTTGTTTACTCGTTCGATTGATGTGCCAAATTCATTTAAATTAAACTGATTCATGGTAGATACCTATCCTGTTTTATTAAACTAATTATATTTATCCTTAATTATTATAAAGTTACTAAGTGATAAATATATTAAATACCAGAATCAGGGCAAGTGCTTGACCATAGTGATTTTGCTATAGCGCAAATATAGAAAAGATAAGCTACTCTCTTTCATCCAGACTTTAACTGTCGGCTTTGGAATCTCACCAAATCTGCTGTCCTTAATAAAATAGAATTTTACTAAGCGCTCGTGGGCTATACCACCGGTGGGGAATTGCGCCCCGCCCTGAGAATTTTGTCAGTAACCTGACTGCGCACACTATAATATAAAACGGCTAAAAAAACACGTATATTTTATAAGGATAAAAAAATTGCCGCAAAAGCGGCAATAATTAATAATCAGATTAACGCATGCGAATTTCTCTTAAATGTCGTTTTTCGGCGCGACGCATCCAAAGCCATGACATAAAACCGATAATACCAACAATTAGTAAAATAATTGTTGCTAAGGCATTAACTTGTGGATCGACACCTAAACGAACCTTAGAAAATACTAGTTTCGGTAATGTCATTGCACCCGGTCCGGTAACAAAATTAGCAATAACCACATCATCAAGTGATAGAGTAAATGCCAATAACCAACCAGAAACCAGCGCTGGTGCAATCATTGGTAAAGTAATTATGAAAAATACCTTCAATGGATTCGCACCAAGATCTAAAGCCGCTTCTTCGATTGACTTATCTAACTCTCGCAATCTGGCACTGATAACAACTGTCACATATGCAGTACAGAATGTTGCATGCGCCATCCAAATAGTCAATGCACCGCGTTCTTTTGGCCAACCGAGCGCTTGTCCCATTCCGACAAATAGCAGTAATAAGGCTAAACCAGTAATGACATCAGGCATAACTAACGGTGCCGTAGTCATAAACGAGAACAGGTTAGAGCCACGGAATCGTCTAAACCGAATGAGAGTAAAAGCAGCTAAAGTACCCAGTACAATCGCTAATGAGGCTGCACCTGCCGCGATAGTCAAACTCAATCCTACTGCTTTGAGTAAAGTGTCATTATGTATTAACTCAACATACCATTTGGTTGAAAATTCTGCCCATACCGTTACCAGCCTTGAACTATTGAACGAATAAACAATTAAAATGACCATAGGGATATATAAAAAGGAAAAAACTACTAATAGAATTAATCCTTTTAAACATCTCACTAACAACGCAATTGTTACAATAGTTGTTAAGATGAGGCTAAATAGCAAGCATCCGACATACAAGCTAGCACTACCTAATAGCGCAAATCCTGATGCAGAGATCAAAACCGATAACACTATTGAACCGAATAATGCAGCAATAAAAACAATCAATGCTGAGCGCATGACTAATGGTAAATTATTCATTTATTTACCTCCCATTTCTCGGTTCTGGAACTTATTAAAGTAGTAGATAGGTACAATTAATATCAATAACATCACTGTTGCCACTGCTGATGCAGCTGGCCAATCGTGATTATTAAAGAATTCAGCCCATAATTGGGTACCAATCATTAGACCATCAGAAGGACCTAATAATTCAGGAATAACATATTCACCTACTGCAGGAATAAATACCAACATGCCTCCGGCGATAACGCCATTTTTGGTTAGCGGTACAATAATTTTGAAGAAGGTTTTAATTGGTTTACAACCAAGATCTAACGCCGCTTCAATCAGCGTTGTGTCTACTTTACTTAATGAGGTATAAATTGGTAATACCACAAATGGTAAATAAGAATAGACAATACCGATATAAACAGCTAAGTAAGTTTTCATTATGATTAATGGCTGATCTATAACCCCTAACCACATTAAGAAATTATTTAATAGACCATTAGGATTTAAAATCCCAATCCAAGCATAAACCCGAATTAGAAACGAAGTCCATGATGGCAATATGATTAATAGTAATAAAATATTTCTGGTTGATGGTTTACATTGCGAAATAGCCCATGCTAATGGGTAACCAATTAAAATACATAACAACGTTGAAATTGCTGCAACTTTTAATGATTGTAAATAAGAATCTAGGTAGATTGTATCTTCAAGTAGATTAAAATAATTACCCAAATTTAAAACAATATTAACTAAGCCATCTTCATAGCTAAACAGTTCAGTATAAGGTGGCACAGCTATCGCTACTTCGGAAAAACTGATTCGAAATACAATTAAAAACGGTAATAAAAATAGCAACAACATCCAACAATATGGAATAGCGATGACTAATAGACGACCATAGAGTGTCATCAAATCAGAATCATCACGTTGTAGTCGCAACTTACGATAAGCATAATAGATCGCCACTAAACCTAATCCAGCAGGTATATATAAAATACTGCCGGCTATAATCAACCGATAAGCAAATTTAGATGGTTTATAATGTGCCAAATATGCGCCAACACATGATACTAAAAAACTTAATACCATTGACGTAAATAACGCATCTAAAAACAGATTGTCAAATGCATTGATGGTTACAAAACGTACATAAACACCAAGTAACACTAAGGCATTTAACAACAAACCCCATAAAATGGATCGCATCAATTTGTCCTCTTGTGTTTATTCGGTCAGCACAACACAGCTATCAATTTCCCAACTTAAGTTGACAATATCACCCCAAGTTGGCATTCCTTTACGATAACGATGTTCGTTTTGTAGTTGAGCAATAATAATTTGTCCACTTTGTAATTTAACGTGATAAATCGACAGATCGCCTAAATAGGCAATTTCAACTACTTCACCCGTGGCAACGTTGTAACCATCGGCTGGAATTTCATCACAAAGTTTAATTTTTTCCGGTCGTAATGCGACTTGAATTGGCACACCTTCAACCGCCGGTGAATCGTAATCGACTTTTAATGGGTGTTTAATCATCGGACAACTGATAATTAATCCATCTTCTAAGGTCTCTTGTAAAATACCGTCAAAAACATTTACAGAACCAATAAATTCTGCACTATAACGGCTATTTGGATGTTCATAGATTTCTTCAGGCTCCCCTATTTGCACAAATTGGCCTTTGTTCATAATCGCAATACGCCCAGCCATAGTCATGGCTTCTTCTTGATCATGGGTAACCATTACGCAGGTTGCACCAACTTGTTCTAAGATGCTAACCACTTCAAGTTGCATTCGGTCACGAAGTTGCTTGTCCAATGCGCCCATTGGTTCATCTAACAGTAGTAATTTTGGTCTTTTAGCTAAACTTCGAGCTAAAGCAACGCGTTGTCTTTGACCACCTGAAAGTTGATGAGGTTTACGTTTGCCAAACTGTTCCATATGCACAAGCGCCAACATCTCTTCAACACGATGTTTAATTTCATTTTTATCTAATTTATCTTGTTTTAATCCAAAGGCAATATTTTGCTCAACCGTCATGTGAGGAAAAAGAGCATACGATTGAAACATCATATTAATCGGACGATTATAAGGTGGTACTTGTGATAAATCTTTACCATCTAAAATAATTTGTCCAGAAGTCGGTTGTTCAAAACCGGCAAGCATCCGCAATAATGTTGATTTACCACTACCCGAAGCTCCTAATAAGGCAAAAATCTCTCCGGTATAAATGGTTAAATTGACATCATCAACGGCATAATAATCATCATTAAAAACTTTGGTTAAATTTTTGATCTCCAATAATGGAGTTATCATCTTTTTTTTAGGCTGTACCTGATTTGTTGTTTTATCGTTCACACTTTTTTCCTCATAACAACAAGCCAAAAAAAACGAGACGGAAAGATTTTAAATCTCCCCGTCTAGAATGTATAAGTCAATTAATTGACATTTTCAAACGGCTATTTACCCGTTTTTAATTTTGTCCATGTGCGAGTGATCACACGTTCAAGTTTCGGTTCTTTTACCGTTAAAGTGAATAATTTTTCCATCACTTCTGGTTTTGGATAAACCGCTGGATCATTTTTCACTTCTGGCTTAACAAACTGATCATTTGCAACTTTATTAGCGCTAGCGAAATTAACATCATTAGTAACTTGAGCTGCAATTTCAGGTTTCATAACAAAGTTCAAAAACTCATGAGCCTCATCAGGATTTGCAGAATCTTTTGGAATAGCAAAAGTATCAAAGAATACTAATGCACCTTCTTTCGGAATTTGATATCCAACATGCACACCATTTTTAGCTTCGTTAGCTCTATCACGGGATTGTAAAATATCACCTGACCAACCTAAAATCACACAAATATCACCATTAGCTAAATCAGTAATATATTGAGATGAATGGAAATAACGGATATTTGGTCTTACTTTTTCCAACAATTCGTAAGCTGCGCCAGTATAATCTTTTGCATCAGTACTATTTGGATCTTTACCTAAATATTGAAGAGCACTTGCTAAGATTTCAGTTGGAGCATCTAAGAATGCCACACCACAATCTTTAAGTTTTTCCATATTTTCAGGTTTGAAAACTAAATCCCAACTGTCAACAGGAGCATCCTCTCCAAGACGTTCTTTAACTTTATCAATGTTATAACCAATACCAGTAGTCATCCATACATATGGGATTGCATACTTATTATCTGGATCATGGTTAGCCATTAATTTCATTAAATTAGGATCAAGATTTTTCCAATTAGGCAATTTACTTTTATCTAACGGTAGATAAATATCAGCTTTAATCTGTCTAGCTAAAAAACTATCTGAAGGTGAAACCACATCAAAACCAGAATGACCGGCCATTAATTTACCTTCAAGCGCTTCATTGGAATCATACACATCATAAACCAGTTTAATACCAGTTGATTTTTCAAAATCAGTGATTGTGCTATTACCAATTTGACCTGCCCAATTATAAAAATGCACGACACGGTCTTTTGCTATAGCAGATTGAGATAGTGCTAGTGATACACCAGCGATGATTGAAAGAATTGTTTTACGTTGAGTAAACATGCTCACCACTTCTCCTCTAGTTAGGGATATTACATGTTAGACACAAGCCCATTGTTAAATACAACGGACCCCCAAATTTTACCATTATTACTCATTAAATAATATGGTGAAACCGAGGTAATCAGGCAATCACAAATCATTAATATAATTAATGAACATGTAGAGCTAACCTTGCATTACGAGGGATAAAATACCTTTTTTTTTTCAGATGTCCACTTAAAAAGTCAAATATTCTAAGATTGTGGGCTGAGTGACTAGATTTTAATCAATCAACCCTTTATTAGCGAGCTATTAACAATTAATTTACTTTTTTTATTCGGCGCTAGCTTGCAAAATTTTTGCTTCTGGTTGCCATACACGATATTTAACCGTCAAATCGTTTGGAACGTAGAATACTAATGGTAATCGGCTGTTATAATTTAATAAACCTAACTTATGGTTGATAGAAACAAATTTATTTTCGTTAGCGCCTTCAGGACAAGCCATCATTGTAGAAATGCTACCTTTAGCTTCTTCAACAACATAGTAAGAATATCCCCAACCTTTAAGCTCTTGTTCTTTAACAATTCCACCTAAACTTTGAGTATTGCAATCAACATTCATCTCTTTACCAATTAATATTTCTACTTTAGCGTTAACTTCATCTTTTAAGTTTGGTAGATGAATGACATAACGAGTAGAACCGACTTTTGCATCAGGATATGGAGCAATTTCATTTAGTTTTTGAACCTCTTGCGGGGCTTTTTGCGTATTTGCGCAAGCAGATAATGCCACACTCATCAATGCTAATAATACTAATTTTTTCATTATTATTTCTCCAATAAAATTGTCTAACTTAATACGTCAACGTATGCTTTTTAGAACATAATGCGTATAATAACATTATCTAGATTAATGAATATGAGATAAAAATGCCAGCAGAAAAAAAAACTGATGATTTATTAAAATTAATTCTTAATTTACTTTTGATAGGCTTACTAATTGTTTTAACTTATCGAGTAGTCGAAGTATTTTTATTTGGCTTTTTTTGGGCGGTAATGGTGGTTATTGCAACTTGGCCATTAATGATCAAAATCCAAAAAAAACTCTTTAATAAACGTTGGTTATCTTTATTAGTCATGGCGATAATTTTAGCCTTTGTCTGTGTTATTCCTTTTATCTTAATAATTAGTAGTGTTGCTCAAAATGGTCATTATCTGGTCGAATGGGTTAGAACGTTATCGCATAGAGAATTACCTACCCTCGATTGGTTGGTCAATATTCCGATGTTTGGTGAAGAATTTCACCAAAAATGGCTTGAGCTTATCAAAACAGATGGTTCACAATTAATATCCGATATTCAACCTTATATTGGCATCATGATTGGCTGGCTTTTAGAGCAAGTAACCAATATTGGCGTTTTTATTTTTCATGCCGGTGTCATGATCATTTTTAGTTTATTACTGTTTCTTAAGGGAGAAAGTATCACTAAATATGTTTATGTTTTGGCGAATCGTTTATCTAAACAATATGGCACTACAACAGTTACCTTAGCGGGTCAATCAATACGAGCGGTGGCATTAGGTGTAGTTGTTACAGCCATCACACTGGCATTAATTGGCGGAATGAGTTTTATCTTTACCAAAATGCCATTTCCAGGCATTTTAACCCTAATTCTATTTATCTGTTGCGTTGCTCAAATTGGACCTGTTATTGTCATGTTAGGTTGTATCATTTGGCAATTTTGGGATGGGCATATTATATCAGGCATAGTTTTAATTGTTGTGGCTATCATTTTGACCACCCTTGATAGTGTAATGCGAGCATATTTGATAAAGAAAGGCGCCGATCTCCCCTTCTTACTTATCTTATTTGGGGTAATTGGCGGAATTCTAGCCTTCGGAATTATGGGTTTATTCATCGGCCCAGTAGTCTTAGCCTTAAGCTATAAAATTATTCAACAATGGGTTAATGAACAAGCTTAAAGCATATTTAGGTATATAATAGAGTTAGTTAACCGATCAATTTAATTATAGATTACCCCTAAATAATAGGAGTATTATTTTCTGACATAAATTGTGGTATTCTACACTTTGTGTCAGTTTTAATGATATTTAGAACATGCGAATACCCTTTATAAAATATAATCATCAAAAACATTTAAACGAATTAGCCAAGCTTCAACAGAAAGCTGAACAATATCAGATTGTTTATGATCCTAAAACCTATAGAGTTGCATTGCTTGAACAGATAAAAAAAGCTCAACATCGTATCTATATTGTTGCCCTTTATTTAGAACAAGATGAAGCTGGTCGCGAGATTCTTGATGCGCTTTATCAAGCTAAAACCCACCAACCAAACTTAGACATCAAAATTTTTGTTGATTGGCATCGTGCTCAACGGGGTCGAATTGGTGAAGATAAAACCAAAACGAATGCGCGTTACTATTATGATTTGAAACAACAACATCCATCTGTTGATATTCCGGTTTATGGTGTGCCAGTTAATCGTCGAGAAGTTTTAGGTGTATTACACTTAAAAGGATTCATAATTGATGACAGTGTAATCTATAGTGGTGCTAGCATTAATAATGTTTATTTATATAAACTCGATAAATACCGTTATGATCGATATCACTTTATCACTAATAAAGTTTTAGCGGATACAATGGTGAATTATGTTAATGATAATTTTCTGCCACTTGATGGTGTGCAACGGTTAGATGTTAGTGAACATAAAACCCGTAAACAAATTAAGTCAGAAATTAAACAACTACGCCAACATCTTATGGATGTTAATTATCAATATACGGGAAATAGTGATAACGAAACTTTATCAGTAGCACCAATTGTAGGTCTTGGCCGAAATAATCAGCTGAATAAAATTATTCACCATCTAATAAACACGACTGAACAAAAAATCACATTTTGTACACCTTATTTCAACTTACCTAATATATTAGTGCGTGACATCATTCGTCTATTAAGAAAAGGTAAACAAGTTGAAATCATTATTGGTGATAAAGTAGCTAATGACTTTTATATTCCTGAAGACCAACCTTTTAATATCTCGGGTGGATTACCTTATTTGTATGAAATAAACTTAAGACGTTTTGTTGAACGGTTACAAAATTATATTGATAAGGAACAGTTAATCATTCGATTATGGAAAGATGCTGATCAAACTTATCACTTAAAAGGGATTTGGGTAGATGATGAGTGGATGATGATTACAGGTAATAATCTTAATCCAAGAGCTTGGCGTTTAGATCTGGAAAATGCCATACTTGTTCATGATCCTAAACATGAATTACAACAACAGATTAAACAAGAACTCACAACTATTCGTGAAAAAACAGCACATGTCACCCATTTCCAACAAATTCAAGCTAGCCAATTCTATCCAAAACAGGTACATAAATTAATTAAACGTTTAAGCCGCATCAGAGTGGATAGAATTATTAAACGATTATTATAATTAAATTTGATCTAGATTAATCAAGGCTATTTGTAATGTGTTTACAAATAGCTTATTGGCTAAATTAGATTTTGTTTTGTTGTAAACTTAATATAGTTCTAGCGTTTGAAGCACTTGTCGCAATGATATCAATTACGCCCGACCGTAGTGCACCTAAAATTGCGGTTGCTTTAGTATTTTCCGAAGCAATAGCAATAACACATGGAATATTACGTAATTCTTCAATACTTAAACCAATCACTCGATCATTCATATTTGTATCGACCGGATTACCATTGATATCAAAAAATCCATATCCAGCAATATCACCAATCACACCTTGATTTAATGTTGCATAGGTCACTTCTTGTGGAGTAAACCAACCCAATTGCACCATATAACAGTTTTCATTCATATCGCCAATACCAACTAAAGCAATATCAGCTTTAGCCGCTCTTTCTAATGTATCTTTAATAACTCTATTTTGGATAAATGCACGTTTAAGTTCACTATTTTCTACATAAGCTGGTGCATACAAAGTCTCACTAGTTGCACTAAATTTTCTGGCTAAACTTCGACTAATGTGGTCAGCATCAATAATTTCACCAACACGCTGAGTACCACCTATGCCACAAATAAATTTACACTGTTTTTCAGGAAACACACCAACATGGCTGGCAATAGCAGCAACATTACGCCCTTGTCCCACCGCAACGGTCATACCATTTTTTAAAGTACTAGACAGATAATTTGATACCAGAGCAGCAACTTGTCTACGTTGCTCCTCTTCGTCTTGATGATCTAAAGCAATTAAAGCTCGTTTAATACCAAAATGGTTAACAAATTGCTGTTCAATGCGAGAACTAAATATTGGATGATATTTAACACTTATTTCAACGATTCCTTCTGCTCTAGCCTTTTTTAGCAAACGACCAACTTTAATGCGTGAAAGACCAAATCGCTGAGCGATTTCTTCTTGAGTTTGTTCATACTCATAGTATGCAACTGCAATTTCTGTAAGTAATTCCGACTCTTGTTTATCTTCAAATACAACCATCAAGTTTGCCTTTCAACACTGTAGTAACTTCTTGCGCTATGATAGATAATATATTACAAAATCGTCTAGCATGCCATGGATTAAGACCAATAAATAATTCAATAAGATAAAAAATGATATATTATTAAGTTTGATAAGAATGGAACAAATATACATGATTGGTTGTTTATGATAATTATGAAGAAATTTCAATTTATATTAAGCTAAAAAACCCCTTTCCTCAAATTTTTAATCATGAAAAAAATTAGCTGAACTGAATAAATACCGACTAAGAGCGGATATTACTTTTCTGGTGTTTTTTTCTTTCGTGATTTTTGTTTAGTTAATTGTTTAGTTAAGCGCATTCTTGCTCTTGACTCAGCAAATAATCGATCTCTTTCAGCTTTCTTTTGCAGCTTCTGTTGCTGTTCTTCTTTTTCCCATTGCTTAACCTTCCATGTTGACCATATTTTAAACACTTGCCATAAAACAAAAAGTAAAACTACCACAAATATTGCTGCATACGGGTCAAAGACAAATTCAGATCTAGCTAGATTAACTAATACAATATTATTAGCATATACAGGTGAGTACGTTAAAAACAATATAACAATAAATACAATTTTACAGACAAATTTGGACATGAATTAATTTAAAATCCCTTTATGAAATAATCCTAAATCATAACTAATAAACTAAAATATTTATGTATAGTTTATTATAAAAAAAGTGGCTGTATTAACAGCCACTCAATATTTATAACAACCTTTTATTGATGAATATTAATTAGAAATTAACTTCAGTACCAACAAAATAGCGACGGCCTTCTAATGTTTTACCGAAGTCATCGTTAGAAACATCTCTATCAAATAAGTTATAAACGCCACCATAAATCTTAGCATTTTGATTTATTTGAAAAGATGCACCCACATCCCAGAAGGTATAACCTGGATATTCAATCTTTTTGCCACTACGATCCGTAGTTGTTTCCACTCCGTAATAAGCAACTTTAGTCCATAAATCCAATTGTTGGGTTAGATTCCAATCAAGCTGAGTATTGAATTTTTGCTTAGGTGTACGATTTAAAGGTTTACCTTTATTTTTACCAGTTTTTTGTTCTGTTTTAGTCCAAGAATAGTTAGAACTTAGCAAGAAATCAGTAAACAATGGTGTTTTAAATGATAGTTCTAAACCTTTAAGATCGGCTTTATCTACATTCTCACGGCCTTGAACAAAATCAAATTTTTCTTTATAACCATTGATTCGGCAATTTCTTGATCCTGCTTTACCACGACAAATATAATAAGACTGGATTTTATCTTTATATTTAGTATAAAAAGCTGTTGCAGATGCATCAATACCATAATCATTGGTATAACCAACGCCTATTTCAAATGAATCCGTTTTTTCAGGTTTTAAATCGGGATTACCCATTATCATTCCTTTGTTACCTGTTCCAGATCCACCTGTAACCTGTCCCCAATCTGAAACAACTTGGCGTAGTTGTGGTGTTGCAAATCCAGTTGAATAACCACCCTTTAAGGTAAAGTTATCATCAATATTCCAGACACTATAGACTCTTGGATTCCAGTTGCTACCATAGTTTTCATCTTTGTTATAACGCAAACCAGCCGTTATACTCCAGTTATCAAAAATACTTATTTCATCCTCAGCGAATAATGCATAACTCCAACGATCAATTTTTGTTAGAGTCTTGTTTAACTGATTACCTCTATCATGAAGTTCTTGATAAGTATATGCTCCACCAGCAGTTAACATATTAATCGAGAAAGGAATTGTCACACGTGAGTCAACATTAGTATTACGAATTTTCATTTTTCTTTCTGGATTATTATTACCTTCATGAGAAATAAAGGATGTCGTCGATACATCGCCAAATAAACCATTATGCGTTAAAGCAAAAGAGTTGCGACGGTTATCTCTATTAAAATCACCGCGATTAACTGGTCTTGTTTTACCACCTGAAGCATTACTGTTTTGTAAAGAGCGTCCAAAATCAAGATCAAATGTCTGAGTATCTGTAGCATTAAGTGATATTTTCCCATTTAAGCTACGTAATTTTTGTCCTGAATGCCCATTTAAAAACTTATCTTCACTACGTTTGCTGTACTGACCAAATAATTGAATACCTAAAATATCATCAATAATTGGTCCCATCGTTGAAAAACTACCTACATAGGTATTTTTCTCATCAGAACGATAAGGCACAATTGATTCAACCCTTAAACCACCGTGCCATTTGTTGGACACTTTTTTAGTAATGATATTAACTACCCCACCCATAGCATCTGAACCATATAAAGAAGACATAGGTCCACGGACAACTTCGATACGCTCAATAATAGTTAATGGGGGTAGCCAGCCTTGCTCGAAACCAGAATTATCACTATTTGGTCTAGTTTCACGAGTACTAACTTTTTTTCCATCAATTAATAATAATGTATATTTGGCATCCATACCACGAATACTAATATCGGTCGAATCGCCGCCACCAGTTATTGTGACACCAGGAATGTCTTTCAGAGCATCGGTAACATCACGATAAGGTTTTTTGCTAATTTCTTCCGGCGTGATCACCGAAATTGTTGCCGGAGCCTCTTTAATTTGTTGTGAAAATCCTGATGCTGTCACCACCATAGTATCAGTATTTTTATCATCAGCCGCCATCGCTAAACCTGATAATGATAATAAAATACTTGTATTTAAGACATGTGTAGCCAACTTAAACTTGGTATTCATTG
The DNA here is from genome assembly GCF_016101085.1 of Gilliamella sp. W8123. Taxonomy (NCBI): domain Bacteria; kingdom Pseudomonadati; phylum Pseudomonadota; class Gammaproteobacteria; order Orbales; family Orbaceae; genus Gilliamella; species Gilliamella sp. W8123. The sequence continues at coordinate 45,619 of NZ_JACFRE010000006.1, read as the reverse complement.
TTATAACCCTATTAATTATATTGATATTTTGCAAAGCAATCCGCGAGTAACAATATACTATATGAGAATAATTATCAATATCCTTACGAAAAATTATTTATTACTAGACAATCATAATCCTTTAAACAATAATAGTTATCATTTGCATCATACATATAGGAACTAATTATGAATACTAAGAAAAAACTATTATTAAGTAGCTTAGCAGCGTTAATGTTAGGTTTGACTGGTTGTCAATCGTCAATTACAGTAAATCCAGATAATAAACAATCAGTTGTTGTGCCTAAATCACCAAATAAAGTTGTGGTGATGAATTATGGAGCCTTAGATACATTAGATGCGTTAGGTAAAGGATCAATTGTAACAGCAACACCGCTTTCTGTTCTTCCGGCTTATCTTCAACAATATAAAAATACGACTATTACTGATACAGGTAATATGAAAGAACCAAATATTGATGCAATCAAACAAGCTAAACCGCAATTAATTATCATTGACGGCAGACAAGCAAGGCATACGGAAGAATTCACTAAAATCGCTCCAGTAATTAATTTAAGCGTTGATGCCAAAAACTACCTTGAATCGACCAAAAATCATATCAATGTATTAGCAAGTATTACTGGTACTGAAAAAACAGCTAACAATCTAATTCAATCATTAGATGCTAAAATAAGCAATGCTCAATTAGTTGCTCAAGCAAGTAATAAAAAAGCAATTGTTGCTATTCATAATGACGGTAAAATGATCCTTATCAATGCAAGCTCTAGTGCCGCATTAATTCATGATGTGTTAAAAGTAAAACGTGCGGTACCATTAGCACCACAACCGACCAACGCTATTGGTAAACCAAAACCAACCTTTATTGATAATAATTACATCAGTAAAGTTAAACCAGATATTATTTATGTTGTAGACCGTAGTAAAGCAATTGGCCAGTCTGCGATGAAAAATGATTTCTTCAATACAAAAGTATTAGCAAAAAGTAAAACTGAAGTTATTTATTTAACACCAGACCTTTGGTATTTATCTGGTGGCGGTGCAGAAAGCTTAGACCGTCAAATCGATGAAGTAATTAATGTATTAAAATAAATTGATTTTTTATAATAAATTAACTTCCTTTCACAAAAGCCCTTATCACTATAAGGGCTTTTTAATTAACAATTTTACCTTGGCCTTCTTTAGAATATTTCACACAACCCCAATCAAATGATTGATAAGTGTTTTTTATTATTTATTATTACACGCCAATTGAATGTAAGGAGAATAAACATTAAGAAAAAAACTATTGTTAATTGCAGCATTATTTCCTTTTATGATTCACGCACGAGCGGATGCTCCGCTAGGTTTAACATGAGGTGCATCAATATCGGACATTGTTTCAAAATATAATGCAAAAGAAATAATTGAACAAAATGATTTGATCATATATGAATTACCTAACCCTCCTATAACATTACCTAATATTACTTTATATAAATTATTAGCTCTGTTGAAAGGAAAAAAATAGATGCAAAGGGTATTAATATTAGTGATCCGTCGAATAAGATTTATCGATATTACCTATTACAAATAATTAAAATATAAACTTCAAATTATTTGCAATAAATAGCATGTTACATACATGCTATAAGAAATTATATTTTTATAGATGATAACTGCGCTAAAAATTTTTATTTGGTTCAAGTTAAATATGTTAAAATGCTCGCCTGTTGTCATAATCTAAATTGGCAAATTTTTAAATTCTCGATAAATACCTCAATAAATTTTAAATTACTATAAATATTATGAATACATCATCCCCTACTATCGGATTTGTGAGCCTTGGTTGTCCTAAAAATTTAGTTGACTCTGAGCGAATTTTAACTGAATTACGTACTCAGGGTTATCAAGTTGTACCTAGCTACGATAATGCAGATTTAGTTATTGTTAACACCTGTGGCTTTATTGATAGCGCGGTACAAGAATCATTAGAAGCCATTGGCGAAGCACTAAATGAAAATGGTAAAGTTATTGTGACTGGTTGTCTTGGCGCTAAAGAAGATCAAATTCGTGATGTACATCCTAAAGTGCTTGAAATATCAGGACCTCACAGTTATGAGACTGTACTTGAGCATGTTAATAAATATGCACCTAAACCTACCTATAATCCATTTACTAGTTTAGTACCCGAACAAGGAGTAAAACTAACACCAAAACATTATGCTTATTTGAAAATCTCAGAAGGCTGTAACCATAGTTGTTCATTCTGTATTATTCCTTCATTACGTGGCGAAATGATCAGTCGACCAATCGGTAATGTGCTTGATGAAGCAAAACGTTTGGTTGATGGTGGGGTGAAAGAATTATTGGTTATTGCCCAAGATACATCAGCTTATGGTATTGATATAAAAAACCGGACCAATTTTTGGAATGGTATGCCGTTAAAAACCGATATTCATACCCTTTGTGAACAATTATCTAGTCTTGGTATTTGGGTACGACTACATTATATGTATCCTTACCCTAGTGTGGATAATTTAATTCCTTTAATGGCGGATGGCAAAATCTTACCTTATTTGGATGTACCATTACAACATGCTAGCCCTACTGTATTAAAATCAATGAAACGACCGGGAACCATTGAAAGAACACTTGAAAGAATTCATAAGTGGCGAGATATTTGTCCAGAAATCACTCTGCGTTCAACTTTTATTGTCGGTTATCCAGGCGAAACTGAACAAGATTTTGAATTACTACTCGATTTTCTATCTCAAGCACAATTAGATCGTGTCGGTTGTTTCCCTTATAGTCCAGTAGAAGGCGCTGCGGCTAATCAATTAGCCAATCAAATACCGGAGCATATAAAACAAGAACGATTCCATCGGTTTATGCAATTGCAACAAACAATTTCAACCCGTAAGCTACAAAACAAAATTGGTAAAACATTATCCGTGCTTATCGATGAAGTGGATGATGAAGGTGCAATTGGACGAAGTATGGCTGATGCACCGGAAATAGATGGTGTAGTCTATCTAAATGAAGAAAAAACGGTTAAAGTTGGCGATATTGTTAAGGTCAATATTGAACATTCAGATGAATACGATTTATGGGGAACTGTACAACAGTAAATAACCAATGAAATTACATTATCGAAATGAAATTAAAAATTTAATTACCTTAGCTATCCCTGTCATGATTGCTCAAATATCACAAACAGCAATAACGTTTGTTGATACAATTATGGCTGGAAATTACAGTAAAACAGCCTTATCAGGTGTTGCTATAGCGGTATCAATTTGGTTACCCACAGTATTATTTGGTCAAGGTCTATTGACTGTATTAACTCCCATTATATCAAACTTAAATGGTGCAGCTAAACGTGAGCAAGTTGCCGATCATACACGGCAAGGTGTGGTGATTGCATTAATTTTATCTGTGTTCATAATGTTAATTTTATATCATTCAGATAAAATAATTAGCTTAAGAAGTTCCGCTGATAATCCGATTGATCCAGACATGATTGAAGTTGCCGTTTCATTTTTACGTGCAATTATGTGGGGAGTACCAGCATTTCTACTATTTTTAGTTTACCGCAATCAATGTGAAGGTTTATCTAACACAAAACCCGCCATGGTAATAATATTCATTGCCTTACTTGCTAATATTCCAATTAACTATGTTTTAATTTATGGCAAATTAGGCTTACCTGCTTTTGGTGGTGTCGGTTGTGGCATTACTGCAGCAATAATTTTCTGGTTAATGTTTGGTTTAATCCGTATATATACCTTAACTACTGCTAGCCAACGTGATATTCGTAAAACGCCATTAACAAAGCTTGTTGATTTTTCCATCATTAAAAAGATAGTGGTATTAGGAATACCTTTAGCTCTTGCTTACTTTTTTGAAATGAGCTTGTTTGCTGTAGTTGCCTTACTTATTGCCCCTCTCGGACAAATAACTGTGGCTGCTCATCAAATTATCTTTACTATTAGTAGTTTAACATTTGCAATTCCATTATCTCTTGGCGTGGCGACCAGTATTCGTGTCGGTTACTTATTGGGTAAAAATAAACCAATTCTAGCCAAGCAAACTGCTTATATAAGTTTAGCGATATCCTTCATGATAGCGGTAATCGTCGCATTAATTCTGGTCATTTTTAGATCACCAATAATAACCATATTTACTCATGAGATCGATGTAATAACTATCTGTCTACAACTGATTATTTTACTTGCCATCTATCAAGCATCAGATTATTTACAAGTAGTAGCAAGTAATGTATTACGTGGTTATAAAGATACTAAGAGCATCTTTTTTATTACTTTACTGTCTTATTGGGTTGTTGGTTTACCAGTTGGTTACATATTAGGCTTAACTGATCTAGTGATGGAACCAATTGGTGCCGCAGGATTTTGGATAGGGATTATATCAGGGCTTGCTGTTGCTGCATTTCTGTTAATTGCCAGAATGGTTTATCTACAAAAACAACCAACAGAAATAATATTAAAACGCGCTTCTAGATAATTTAATTAGATTAAAAAAAGCCACCATAAGGTGGCTTTTTACTATTTAAATAAATTTATTATTTTAATAAACTATTGGCTTGTTTTAGAACATTCTCAACTGTAAAGCCGAATTTAGCAAATAATTGTTCTGCTGGACCTGACTCACCAAAGCTTGTCATACCAATAATCTTGCCATTTAGACCAACATATTTATACCAATAGTCACTAATACCAGCCTCAATAGCGACTCGTGCAGTGACTGAAGATGGTAATACTGATTCTTTATAAGCTTGGTCTTGTTTATCAAATGCATCGGTTGATGGCATTGAAACAACACGTACTTTTTTACCAGCTTCGGTAAGTTTATGATAAGCCTCAACAGCTAGTTCGACTTCAGAACCAGTGGCAATTAAAATCAGTTCAGGAGTGCCACTACAATCATTTAAAATATAGCCACCACGATAAACATTAGCTAATTGTTGTTCGGTGCGTTCTTGTTGTTTAAGATTTTGTCTTGAGAAAATTAACGCAGTTGGACCGTCTTTACGTTCAACAGCATATTGCCAAGCAATAGCTGATTCAACTTGGTCACAAGGACGCCAAGTACTAACGTTTGGAGTGACACGTAAGCTTGCCATCTGTTCTACAGGTTGGTGAGTTGGACCATCTTCACCTAAACCAATTGAGTCATGCGTGTAGACAAATAAAGAGCGAATTTTCATTAATGCGGCCATACGGACTGCGTTACGCGCATACTCCATAAACATCAAGAAAGTTGCACCATAAGGAATAAAGCCGCCATGTAAAGCAATACCATTCATGATTGCAGACATACCAAATTCACGTACACCATAATAAATGTAGTTACCATCTGGATTAGCTAAAATCTCTTTAGAGCCTGACCACATAGTTAAATTACTTGGTGCTAAATCAGCTGAACCACCTAAAAATTCAGTTAACACTGGCGCAAAAGCTTCAATGGCATTTTGTGAGGCTTTGCGGGTAGCAATTGTTGCCGGATTTGCTTGTAGCTTATTAACAAAATCTTTAGCGACCTGTTGCCAATTACTTGGTAAATCACCATTCATACGACGTTTGAATTCTTTTGCTAATTCTGGGTAAGCTTTTGCATATGCATCAAAGCGAGCATTCCACTCATCTTCACGTTGTTTACCAGTAGCTTTTGCATCCCACGCGTCATAATAATCTTTTGGAATTTCAAATGCAGGATATGACCAACCTAAAGCTTTACGCGTTGCTTCAATTTCAGCATCACCAAGTGGTGCGCCATGACAATCATGACTTCCTGCTTTATTTGGAGAACCAAAACCAATAACAGTTTTACACATTAATAATGATGGTTTATCAGTTACAGCTTGTGCTTGCTCAATAGCTTCAGCTAATGCCTTAGCATCATGGCCATCAATACCACGAATAACATGCCAACCATATGCTTCAAAACGTTTAGCGGTATCGTCGGTAAACCAACCTTCAATTTCACCATCAATTGAAATACCATTATCATCATAAAAAGCAATTAATTTGCCTAATTTAAGTGTACCCGCTAATGAACATACTTCATGAGAAATCCCTTCCATCATACAACCATCACCCATAAATACATAGGTATGGTGATCAACAATAGTATGTGCTGGTTTGTTAAATTGAGCAGCTAATGTTCTTTCAGCAATAGCCATACCGACAGCATTGGCAATACCTTGCCCTAAAGGACCTGTTGTTGTTTCAATGCCTGGAAGATGTCCAAATTCTGGATGACCTGCGGTTTTAGCATTTAATTGACGAAAGTTTTTTATGTCATCAAGGGTTACGTTATATCCAGTCAAATGTAACAAGCTATAAATTAACATTGATGCATGACCATTCGATAATACAAATCGATCCCGATCAGCCCAATTAGGATTGGTAGGATTGTGTTTCAAAAATCCTCGCCAAAGGACTTCAGCCATATCGGCCATCCCCATCGGCGCACCAGGATGGCCTGATTTTGCTTTTTGCACGCCATCCATGCTTAATGCTCTTATCGCATTGGCTAGTTCGCGGTGGGATAGTGTGGTTACATTCATGTTAATATTCTCCAAAAATATATTTTAAATATTCATTGATTGTCTACAAACAGCAGACAGATAAAACGCTTTCGTACCAAAACAAAAAAGGGGAATATATTTCCCCTATTCTTTTAATTAAAGTAGTGCTCCGATCATATCTTCTAGTTTACCCTGATCGACAGCAAATGCACGGATGCCTTCAGCCAATTTTTCAACAGCCATAGCATCACTGTTATGCTGCCATCTAAACTCAGCTTCAGTCATTAATGCTGGACGCTCAACTAAAGTTTGATTTGGATCTAATTTACGCACTACTGGGGCACTTGATTTTTGCATCTCAGACAATAAATTAGGGGAAATAGTTAAACGATCACAACCCGCCAATGCTAAAATTTGATCAACTTGTCTAAAACTAGCCCCCATGACAATAGTCTTATAACCATGTTGTTTATAATAGTTATAGATATTACGTACTGAAACTACACCAGGATCTTGGTCAGCAATATAAGGATCTATAGGTTTTTTGGCTTGATACCAATCATAAATACGACCAACAAATGGTGAAATTAAAAAGGCATTAATTTCAGCACAAGCTCGCGCTTGAGCGAAGGAAAACAATAAAGTTAAATTACAGTTAATCCCTTCTTTTTCTAAAACCTCAGCAGCTTTAATACCTTCCCACGTAGAAGCGATTTTAATCAGAATTTTTGATTTATCAATGCCTTTTTGTTTATAAAGCTCAACAATTCGGCGAGCTTTTTCAATACAGGCTTGGGTATCAAATGATAATCTTGCATCAACTTCAGTCGAAATTCGTCCTGGGATAGATTTTAAAATTTCAGCGCCAATATTTACCGCTACTTGGTCACAAGCATTAACCAATTGCTCGGCTTTACTACCACCTAGTTTTTTAGCTGTTTCAATAGCAGAATCAATTAAATAACGATATTGAGGAAGTTGAGCAGCTTTTAAAACAAGCGATGGATTAGTTGTTGCATCTTCAGGAGAAAACTGTTTGATTGAATCGATATCGCCAGTATCAGCAACCACAACAGTTAATTTTTTGAATTCATCTAATTGACTCATACTTGTATTTCCTCTACTACATGTTTTTTAAACATAATTATAATAACATTTATTAAGTAATAAAACGACAAGGTTTCATCGTTTCGGTTAAGGTCTTTTTGGCTAAAATGAACAAGACCGATAAAACTACAATTTGATCAGAATAAGCTATCGATAAAAACGAAAAACATTGATATTTCATAGCCATTAACTAACTTTTTAGTACATAAAAATTAACAGGTAAATAATGTAACAAATTGACTCTTCATATTTATGTAATCATCTAAACCAGTAGTTAGCAATTTGTTGATCGAATTTAAATCAAGGATATCTTTTTATCACTTGTTATCGGTTTTATAGTTTTTACTTATTTACACCAAAATGAACATAAGTTCATATTAATATCATTTGTAATTTTGAGATACAAATAAATTTAATTTTGTGACATAAGTCGCAAAAAAAATAGTAAATAAAAAATAATTTAATTTTTAATAGCTGATAAAGAAGTGGATTCAATTCTAAAAAAAGCAAAAAGTTAAAATAATTTGGCAAGAATTTATCAAAGGTTAGATATTAATACTTTTGATACAATCAAATTAACTTTAACCATTAATTGATTGTATTCGATATTTTACTCAATCCATACATAGCTTGCATAAGCGTCTAAATTACAACTTATACACGTTGAACACTGTTTACCTGCACAAGTTAATAAATCACGTTTAATTAATTTTATTACTCCTTTTTTAACCCAAAAATTCAGCATAGGTTCAACTGCACTGCTAGATAAGCGAAAGTGACGAGCCACATCTTGCAGATTAGCTCGTCCTTGTAACTGAATATAATCACGAATTGCGGTAATTAACATATTATTAAATATTTAAATTTATCATTAACCAATAATTTTATTCACAACAAGCTGATTGGTTGTTGTGAGATCGTGGTTTTGGTAAGTAATATTGATTAAAGCAAGGTAAACGCCCCATTTTACGCATAACGATAAAAATGAAAGTCATAAATCCTCCAATAGCTATCAACCAATAAGGTGCACATGAAGATTGGCCTAATAAACTAAATTGGTAATAAATTGTTGCTGACAACCAACCTATAACAAAGGTCCAAATAGCAACAAATATCATCCATTTTAGCCCTGTTTCACGATAGATTGTGCCTAATGCTGCCGCACAAGGTGTATAAAGCAACACAAAAATAAGATAAGCAATAGCTGAAGATGATGTAACAAATGAACTACTTATTTTCGATACCGTAGTCGAGTCGACAGACAATTCATTTTGTAAACTGTTTTCATCTTGATTAATACTAGATAGACCTAGCGGATCAGCGATTGAGTTAGTTAAATCAATAAAACGATCTGGAATGGTTTCTAACGCTGACTTGATGCCATCATAAAAAGAAAAAGGTTCTGGTTGTTCAGTTTGATGATCCATTGAATAAAGTGAATTTAAAGTTGCCACAACTGACTCTTTAGCAAAGATTCCGGTAAAAATACCTACTGTTGCAGGCCAATTTTGCTTATCAATTCCCATTGGTGTAAATACAGGAGTAACTTTTTGCCCCATAACTGATAACACAGAGTGATTTGAATTTTCATTCCCAAATGAACCATCAGTTCCTAAGGAATTAAAGAAGCTAAGTACGGTTACCATAACGACAATGGCTTTTCCTGCTCGTAAAACAAAGCTTTTCAAACGTTGAAAAGTTATTCTCAACATACTCCGTAATGTCGGAATACGATAAACAGGCATTTCCATAATAAATGGCGTTAATTCACCTTGTAACAGAGTATTTTTTAATATAAATCCCGTTAGCATAGCTACTAAAATACCCAGCAAATACAGCATAAACACAATAATCGATGCATGATTAGGAAAAAATATCACAGTAAACAAAGCATAAATGGGTAATCGAGCACTGCAAGACATAAACGGAATTAAACAAATTGATAAAATACGATCACGCGGACTATCAAGTGTCCTTGTTGCCATAATTGCTGGTACTCCACAACCAAAGCCCATTAACATAGGTACAAACGCTTTACCGGGTAAACCAATGCATCGCATAAAACGATCAACAATCATTGCTGCTCGCGCTAAATAACCTGAATCTTCCAAAAAAGATAGCACAAAAAACATCGCCGCAATAACCGGTATAAAGGTCGATACCGTAGTGATGCCATTGCCGACCCCATCAGCTAAAATAACTGTTAACCAAGTTGGTGTATCTAGCATATTTAAGAGATAAGCAAAGCCATTAACAAAAATGGTACTAAATACTCCTTCAAAGAAATCAACAAAAACCGAACCAAAATTAATCGCAATAAAAAACATGCTATACATTGCGAGTAAAAAAAATGGAATACCAGTAAAACGCCCTAAAGCTAATTTATCCAATTTTTCAGTAAGATTAATATTGGCTTCTCTAGGCTTATCAATCACCATCTTGCAAAGCGTATCAATCGTATCATAACGTGCACTTGCAAGTGCTACGTCAATCTGATTATCGAAATTGATAGACAATAAACAACGACAAGCAGCTAACTTTTCGTTTTCTAAAAAATCCAAAGATTGATTTGCCCCATTAAGCAAGGCTTCAATTAACTGCCAACGAGTAAATTGTTTTATCCGACTGGTTGCAGGCAATTCAGCTAAATATCGATTAAATACAGCTTGTGCATCACTACTTAACGTATCAATGGTTGGCATCGCAGTCTTTAAATTCGATGAGCTAACTTCAATTTGCTGATAAAATTTTGATAATCCAGTTTTTCGCGTAGACGAAATCGCAATAACCGGACAACCTAAAGCTTTGGTTAATTTATCGATATTTAATCTTTCTCCCATAGCTTTAAGTGCATCAACCATATTAAGCACAATTATCATAGGTACTTGCATATCAATTAACTGAAATGTTAGATATAAACTGCGTTGTAAATTTGTTGCATCAATAACATTAACTATCAAGCTATTGTTATCAGTTAATAGAAACTGCCGAGTAATAAATTCATCTTGAGCAATACCGATTGGATCTGGCTCAACAGAGTAAGTTCCCGGTAAATCAACAATATCATAGTGCTTATTTTGGTAAGTAAACGAACCAGATTTGTGCTCAACAGTTACCCCTGGCCAATTACCTACACGCTGTTTTGAACCAGTTAACAAATTAAATAATGTCGTTTTGCCACAATTAGGATTACCAACTAATGCAATTTTCATGCGACTACCTCAACTTCAATTGCCGCCGCTTCACGACGGCGTAAACACAGTAGAAAACCACGCAAATTAATTTCAATTGGATCACCTAATGGAGCTATTTGCATCACAGTCAACTTACATCCGGGCGTCATTCCCATAGCTAAAAGCTTTTGACGAAAAGGTAAAGAGTCAGGTAACAGACGTTTAATAACAGCTTCACGTCCTTGAGAAAGGCGATCAAGCGTAAATGCAGACATCATACTTCCTATCAAATAAGGTTGTATTTAAAAAATGACAATATTTTAAAAGATAATCATTCGCATTTTTAGCATTAAACTGCGAGTAAATTGCAAAAAACATCTAAAATAAGTGAAAATTATTGCATCGATAGGAAAAAACGAATACAACATTGATGAAATCAAAAAAATAAGTGATAAAAATAAGCCAAAAACCCCTCTCCTCAACTTTTTTAATTGTCAAAAAAATGCTTTCGTTAAAATACCTTCAAAATAGTTTTCAAATTTTTATACAAATGCTTAACCGCCATAATTGGATGATGGATCATCATTCTTGGGCCGGCATAGCGCATAACTTCTTTGATTTTTAGTTTGTAATCTTTGCGATAACAATGTTTTGGACAGAGTTCACAGGTGGTTTTCTGTTCGCCAAATCGACACATAGTTAAACGTTGCATGGCATATTGCAACAGATCATTACACTCGTCACAAAGCTGATTTTTCGGGGTATGGTGTTTCTGGCGGCAATAAAGGGCTATCATCACCCTCACCGTGGCTTTTTCTTGAGTAATTTTGGGACCAGTGTTATTTGCAACCATAATCAAATATACGTCTGTTAAAAAAGATGATAGAATAAAGAATTAGTTATTATGATCACAAGGATTTTGGTTAATGGCAAGAATTATCAACAAAGATACTACGGTTTGTATGTCACTTTCATCAAGACCAAGTAATTTTGGTACTCGTTTTCACAATTTTTTATATGAAAAATTAGATTTAAATTATCTATATAAAGCTTTTACAACCAATAACTTAAAAGATGCTATTTATGGAATTAAAGCATTATCAATTCGTGGTTGTGCTATCTCAATGCCTTATAAACAAGCATGTATCGAATTTATTGATGAATTAGATGTTTCGGTACAATCAATTCAAGCGGTTAACACTATTGTTAATACCGATCACTATTTGAAGGCCTACAACACTGATTATATTGCGGTGGAAAAACTAATTAAGGCTAATCAGATCAGTAATAACACACCATTCGTTTTAAAAGGTAGTGGTGGTATGGCTAATGCTGTAATTGGGGCATTTTACGATGCTGGTTTTAAACATGGCATAGTCTGTGCTAGAAACCAACAGAAAGGGGAAGCTTTAGCTAAGCGTTATAATTACCAATGGCAAAAAGATGAATCTACCATTACACCAGAACAAGCTAAATTAATTATCAATGTTACGCCAATTGGCATGCAAGGTGGCATTGAGGCAGACCAATTATCGTTTAGTGAAACAATAATTAATCATGCCGATATTGTTTTCGATGTTGTTGCCTTACCTGTTGAAACACCACTTATAAAATTTGCCAAAAAATTAAATAAAACAATTATTTCAGGAGCTGATGTCGCCGTATTACAAGCGGTTGAGCAATTTATTTTATATACCGGTGTTACTCCTAGTGAAGAATTGATCCAGCAAGCAGGTGAATTCGCCAGACAAGGTTAAAAACATTACAAAGAATTAATAATAGAGTCAGGTTAACATGTTAAACAAGGACGTTTAACAAAATTGTAGTTTGTTTTAAAAAATATATCAAAACGATAACAGTGATTAATAAAAAGGTCTTATATGAAAACGCTTTGCTTAAAGCTTATAAACGTAATTGAATGAGCATAATTGATTATAAATCCTATTAGAAAGCAGAAAATTTGTGATACTTAAAAATATTTAGAAAAGTAATTTTTAGAGATTCAAGAAATCACTCAAATAAAACAATTTTGATGATCAATCATTTTAGTAATAGATCAAAAAAAGTATTTAAAATCCTTAATAAGATCTTTACCTGCTTGATTAATATCAACCAAGTTAGGCATTGCACTACGCCCTCTTTTCTGTTTGTTGGCTGCTACTATGGCTAGATTGGCAAACAAAATCGTTTTCTCTAATGGCCAACCATAACTAATACCGTAAGCAAAAGCCCCCTGAAAAATATCATTTTCAGTAATGTCATCAACAGCTTGTTTGTTAAAGCCAGAAATTGTCACTACTTGTTGATGATCAAGATATACGCAATCTTTTTTATTCATACGAATAATAATTTTACCGTTAGTTAAATTGCGTAATTTTTTCAATGCACTTTTAATCTCATCGCTACCATGGAAAGCTTTTAATTTGACAAAAGCACTAGCAAATTGTTCTGTTACAATTAGATAATCAGCTTGTTGAGCTAAATACAAACTATTAGCCGACAGGTTATCTACATTCATAATCATTTTGACTTTGGGTAAATGCTCGATTAGGTACTCACTCAATTCTGCTTCATAGCCATCAGCTAACATAACTATATCATTTTTGTTTTCGCTTACAGTTTGTATAAAGTGAGCTAATTTATTTTTTTCTGCTATTGTCAATTTAGGCGGCTGTAGCAAGCGATGTGATATAATAGTATAGCTATTATTTTGCTCATCAACAGTGATAGCTTCTAATGGTGTGACCATTTTCTCTGAAAAGATAAATTGCCGCGTATTAACGCCAATATTAGCAAGCTCTGTCTCAATTTGATTACCATGATTATCATTGTTGAGATGGCCAATATGATATATATCTTCACCCCATAGTGCTAATAAATATGCTGTATTAGCACATGATCCTCCGCCAGAATAAACAACATCATCGGAAGTAATTGAACCATTCAGTTCCAAACCAGATGAGGTAAAACACAATAGATCTAAACAAGCAAAACCAACGGTAAGTATTGTCATCATTTATCCTTAATAAATTATGTAATTTAAAAAAAACAAATATTGAAAATAATTTAACTAAACGATTTTGAACGTAATTGTGCTATTGATTACCACTAATTAAGAGAGAAAAAAGCAATAAGGGAAGTAATCTTACTGCTTTCATATAATACAACAATGCCAACAAAAATCTTTTGGATATGTAAATCTAACTTTTGATAACTTAATCAAATAACAGATCTAATTAAGAATCGATAATATAATATTCTATTTAGCCCCATTTGATAAGTATTAATTAAAATTTATTTTATAAAAACTATTGCAACCATCAGTAATAACTATTAATGGTTAGTTTTTTCTGATGATTAATAAAAATTTTTGTTACATAATTTGATGTAATTTGTGATATACCTCTAAAAGCTTTTTGTGCATGGTAAATAGATCCATTAAACTATCACTATCTGAAACAGAGTGTTCTAAATCCGTTAGTCCAAAAAATTGTTTTTTTGCTGTTGCATAAAGCCACATTTCTGCTACACAGGAACTACCATACATTTTATTAAAAGCAGGTTGATAATCATCAAATTGGTTTGCGCCACGCTCAATAATGAAATTAACTAAAGTTTGCAAACAACGATAGGCGTGATTGCGTTCTACACTAAAGATAGACTCATTCATTTCAATCGTCCAATCTATCCATAATTTAGCTTGCGGTAAATCCTGTGCCGCTAACGCCAGCATAGCTTTTAATTCGCCAATTCTCAATGTTAACCATGCATTATCTTTACCTGTTGCAATACCAAGTAATTCACGAACTCGAGCAAAATCATCTATACCTTCTTCATCAAACAGTTCAATAATGTCGAGTAGTTGCTTGTTAGTACGTTTTTGATATGGTAGTGACAAAATCAAATCACGAAGATGAATCACCATATTGTTATTAGCAATTAACAGATCCTCTGGCGGATAGATTTCTGACATGCCAACGGCTAAAATTCGACAAGCATAAACCCCAAGATGCTGATAATCCATTATTAACACTTCTATTTGATGACGCTCAAAAATCGCCATCAAGTTGGCAAATTCCTGCTCGGTTGTACCAGAAAAATCCCAATCAACAAACTCATAATCCGATTTTTGATTAAAAAGATCCCAAGAAATTAAGCCACTTGAATCAATAAAATGCGTTTCTAAATTACTAAGATCTGCTACATCATCATTATCAAAACTTGGCGGTGAAAACACATCAAGATCTTTAAGACTTCGACCTTGTAGTAATTCAGTCACTGTTCGTTCAAGCGCTACACCAAAATTAGGATGAGCACCGAATGAAGCATAACATGTACCATTTTGAGGATTAAATAGCACAACACAAATCACTGGAAATTCGCCAGCTAATGATGCATCAAAACAATAAATAGGGAAACCTTCCTTTTCAAGCGTTTCGATAGCCGCTAAGACAGCAGGATAACGATTAATTACTGTTTCGGGAATAGTTGGCAGACTAATAGCTTCAGCAATAATTTTATTTTTGGTATAACGTTCAAATATTTCAGATAAAGCTTGTACTCGCGCTTCATTTTGTGTGTTGCCTGCTGACATTCCATTTGATGCATATAAGTTAGCAATTAAGTTCACTGGTACATAAATGGTTTTGCCATCTGATTGTTGTACAAATGGCAGAGCACAAATACCCCTTTCACTATTACTAGACTGTAAATCAATTAGATCTGTTGCCGTTAATTCGTGTTCAGGATCATAAAAATTAAGTAACTTTTGCGATAATAAACCTTTGGGTAAACTATTATCATCAGGAATTGCAAACCATTTTTCCGATGGATAATGAACAAATTCACCATTAGCGACTTTATCACCTAAATAAAAATCAGAAAAAAAGTAGTTAGTTGAAAGTCTCTCAAAATATTCACCTAAAGCAGAAGCTAACGCCGCTTTTTTACTCGAGCCTTTCCCATTAGCAAAACATAAAGGACATTTTATATTTTGAATATGTACCGACCAAACATTGGGCACGGGGTTAAGCCAAGAGGCTTCATTAACAGCTAAATCATATTTATCTAATTGTTGTTGAAAATAGTTAATGGAATCTTCAAGTGCTGCATCTTTACCCGGAATAAATGTTTTCATATTAAAATTTTAAAAACCTTTTTAAAAATAACGTTGCTTTATTGATTTATTTGGTATTAAATGTATCGTTTTTTTGACCAAAGTCAAAGCAATAAAATAAATAAAACTTAATTAAGGAAATAAAATGAAAAAAATAGTAGATACTAGTGGACTTTCTTTTAAAGACTTTTTCTTTTTTGACAAAATGTTCACGCCTAAAATCATTACTGTAATTTATTGGATGAGTTTAGTTCTTATTGTATTTTCAGGTCTAACTATCATCTTTTCAAGTTTTCTAATTATTAGTTATAGTTTTGGCTCAGCACTACTAGGTATAATAACCGGCATTATAACTATCGTTGGTGGTGCTGTATTTACCCGCATCGGATATGAAATAATTTGTGTTCTATTCAATATTAACCGAAATATCGAAAAACTAGCTTTAGATAAATCAACTGACGATAATCAATAAGTCTTATATTAAGAAAACAAGTGGGGAATTTACCCCACTATAAAAATCGGCTAATGTTCCATTTATAAATAATTAAATAGGACATTATTCTTTCGCGTTTAATTCACTTAATGGCCATCTTGGTTTAACCTCAATAGCTAGATCGGCAAATTGTGAGGCTTTAAGATGAATCATACCTGCATAGGCTATCATCGCACCATTATCAGTACAAAATTCTAATCGAGGATAATAAACTTGCCCTTTGCGTTGGGCCATAAGTGCAGCAAGTTGGCGACGTAAAGTTTTATTGGCACTCACTCCTCCGGCAATAACCAATCGATTAAAACCAGTTTGATCTAAAGCTCGACGTGACTTTATTAATAAAGTATCAACTAAAGCATCCTCAAAGGCCTTAGCTATATCTGCTCTGGTTTGTTCGTCAAGATCCTGAGCTTGGCTCTGTTGATAAATAGTATTTGCTGCAGCAGTTTTAAGCCCTGAAAAGCTAAAATCTAAACCAGGTCTATCAGTCATCGGTCGAGGAAAACGAAACCTTGTAGCATCACCAAGTTCAGCTAATTTCGATAATTTCGCACCACCAGGATAGTCAAGTCCTAACAATTTAGCTGTTTTATCAAATGCTTCCCCTGCTGCATCATCAATTGATTCACCCAGTAATTGATATTTACCAACACCAGTTACTTTAATTAACTGAGTATGTCCTCCTGATACTAACAAAGCCACAAATGGAAACTCAGGAGGATTATCTTCTAGCATAGGAGCTAACAAGTGACCTTCCATATGATGAACCGCAACGGCTGGTACGTCCCACGCATATGCTAGTGAGCGTCCAATAGAGGCGCCAACCATTAAAGCACCAATCAAACCAGGGCCTGCGGTATAAGCCACACCATCAATATCACTTGCACACAAATTAGCCTCTTTTAGTGCAGCTTGTATCAATGGCACTGTTTTACGAATATGATCACGAGAGGCCAATTCTGGCACAACTCCACCATAATCGGCATGTAATTTTATTTGTGAATAGAGTTGATTAGCGATAAGCCCTTGCTTGTCATCATAAATGGCAATACCTGTTTCATCACACGATGTTTCAATACCTAAAATCTTCATTAATGTTTACTCACTAAATTGGAAAGATCATCTTCACTCCAAAGATCTTGTTCACTTAGTTCTTTATCAGCAATGCGATGTTCTTCAGTTGCCCAATCACCTAAGTCAATTAATTGACAACGTTTACTACAAAAAGGTCGGTATAAACTTTTTTCAGACCATTCAACATCTTTTTGACAGGTAGGACACTTTACAATAGTAACAGTATTTTTATTCATTTAAACACTCTTAAAGTAATAGGGCTAACAACATGCAAGTTCAAATTCAATTGCATCAATATTACTATTATCGCCAGCATAAAGGGGTAAAAAACGAATACTATAACGAGACATGTGACCGGAAACTTGAGGGTAAACATTTTTCTCGAAAGCAACACGAATTCGAATCAAATTCACATCACCATTAGTCTCTTGAAAAAAATTATTAGTACAAGTAAAAGTTTTAAATTCACCTAGTTGCCTAATAAACTGTAAACATGCTTTTAACGTTTCATCAAGTATTGCAATATGCTGCAGCCATTTATCAACTTGCATATTACGTTTTTCTTGCGGTTGATTTAACCACAAATGGAAAGATGGTAAATCAAAACTACAACATCCACCTGGAATCATCAAACGCTGGCGAATTGCCATGATAAATCGATCATCTTTTAACGGTTGTCCCAAACGTAAACTTGAGTTAAATTTAGTTAAAAACAGTTCATACTTGTTAATCATTTCGCCAAGCAATTCTTTATCAACACCGTCAATATCAATCCAAGAAAGTAATTTTTGCTTTTGAGCTTCAATCTCTTTAATCAAATCCCCTTTGACATCATTTCGTTCAATAATTTCGAGTAATTCAGATAAAGCATGAAAAAACAATAAAGCATTATTTTTCTCGAAATGATGGTGTGTATTTAATTGATTAAGTAAAAATTCAAGCCGTAACCAAGTACGCATTTTTTCATTTAATGGATGTTCAAAAACAATGTTATTCATAGCTATTCTTAACTTTAGAGTTATGCAAATATTTTTTATTTAAATCATATATTTGCATTGTTAATGACACCAAATTACCGTCATTAATAATAATATCATCTGCAAATGCCAAACGATCGCTTAATGAAACTTGTGAATCAATCATTCTCTTGGCTAAGGACTCACTTATTTTATCACGATCAATTAAGCGCTCTAGTTGTAACGCCTCTGGAGTATCAATAATTAACACCCGATCAGCTAGTTGGTGTAGATTATTTTCAATTAATAATGGTACCACCCAAATTATATAAGGAGCTGTTTGTTTTGCAATCTGTTGTTGAGTTTCTTGTGCAATAATCGGGTGCAATAAATTGTTTAACCATAACCGTTCATGTTCATTATTAAAAATAATTTCTCTTAATTGACTTCGATCTAACTCACCATTTTCTAACAAGATCTCTTGACTAAAATGTTTTACAATTAGCGTCAATGCAGATGATCCTACAGCAACAACTTGCCGAGCAATTACATCAGCGTCAATAATTGGTACACCTAATTGCGCAAATAGATCAGCAATGGTACTTTTACCACTGGCAATGCCACCACTAAGTGCAACAATATAAGACATACATTAGTTCCAATAAATAATCATTTCGAAAATAATTATATCATACAACTATTAAACAGAATACATGCCAATAAATTACTAAACTAGCCATTAAATTTACGCTAAGTATTACTTTGTTAGTTAGCTAGCTAGATAGATTGTTTGTAGCATAAAATTGTTTTTTTAAATAGTTTTATGAAAATTTTCAATACTATTATGTGATTTAGATCGAAAATCTAACTTTAGTTACCATTTTTATCCATTATTCATAAAAAAAATAGATAAAACAGTTGTTTTGTTTTTTTAGCTGTATATAATCACATATATCTGTATATAAAAACAGGAATTTGCTATGAGACCATTAACCGAACGCCAACAACAAATTTATGATTTAATTAAAGAAAATATTCAAACCACTGGAATGCCTCCAACGCGAGCAGAAATTGCCCAAAAATTAGGCTTTCGTTCAGCTAACGCAGCAGAAGAACATCTTAAAGCCTTAGCTAAAAAAGGGGCTATTGAAATGATTGCCGGTTCATCACGTGGAATTCGTTTATTATTAGAACAACCTGATGACACTAATGAACTTGAAGGTCTACCACTCATTGGTAAGGTCGCAGCTGGATCACCAATTCTAGCGCAAGAACATATCGAAAGTCATTATCAAGTATCACCAAGTTTATTTAAACCTCAAGCCGATTTTTTATTAAGAGTTGAAGGGATGTCAATGAAAGATATTGGTATTTTAGATGGTGATTTGCTTGCTGTTCACAAAACTCAAAATGTTAAAAATGGTCAAGTTGTTGTTGCGCGAATCGATGACGAAGTAACAGTTAAGAGATTATCGCAAAAAGGTCGTCACGTAAAATTATTAGCTGAAAATCCTGAGTTTTCTCCAATTGATGTCGACTTAGAACAACAAAGTTTTGCTATTGAAGGAATTGCTGTTGGTATTATTCGTAATGGTTCATGGATGTAAATTCAAAGATAGTATAAAATACTAAGTACTGTTGCTTAGGAGTTAACCATATGTGGCTATTTTGGTTGTACGAATCATTGGGATTTGTTGGCGTAATACTATTAATTTTTGCTTATTGCCATTTCAGTAAAAAAGGTTTTTGGTCTTTCTTATGGCGTAATTTGAAATGGGTAGCATGGGCGGTTGTGGGCGTTTGGTTGTTAATTGCCATACTTTGCCGAGGCGATTTATATAATGCAGCACGTTGTTATTTCCGTGGCGAAAGTATGCATGCAAATACCAAATACTCAATCTTTTGGAGTGAATGTCAAATCGAAACAACAAATGGCAGTTATTTACCTATTGATCGTACTCGTGCATTACCAGGTTCAAAAGATCATGACAGCAATGATAATGGAATTCCTGCTGATAATTTAATTAATTAATTTTATTCATATATCTTCAGGCAATATTGAATATTGCCTGTTACTTTTTAACAAGTCTTTGAACCACCAACATGTATATAAAACAAGTAATGTTTTTCAAGTTGTCTAAAACCAAAAATTAAAACAAAACTCACACATAAATAGATCACCGCCGCAATACCAAAAGCATGAAAAGGTTGATAAGTTTCAGCATAGATATCACGCGCAATTTTCATCAAATCTTGAACTGTCACAGTAAAAGCTAAAGCTGTCGAATGCAACATAAAAATGACTTCATTACTATAAGCTGGTAATGCAATTCGAAAGGCTCTAGGTAAAATAATGTATCGATATAATTGGCAACGATTAAAACCAAGTGCCGTAGCAGCTTCAATTTCACCATTAGGAACGTTGCGAATAGCACCCGCAAAAACCTCTGTAGTATAAGCACAAGTATTTAAAGCAAAAGCTAAAATAGTACAATTTAACCCACTTTGAAAAAAATCATTTAAAGATTGATGTTGATTAACAAAACTTAATGTGTATATACCCGTGTAGATAATTAATAACTGTACATACAATGGCGTACCACGAAAAACATAAGTAAATAGCCAAATAGGCCATTTTATAAAAAAATGTTTTGAATTACGGCCAACCGCTAACACTAATGCAAATAATCCACCTAAAGATACAGATAAAATCAAGATCCACAAGGTCATTGCTAATCCAGTAATATGATAGCCATCTGACCATAATAAAGCTTTCCAATAATCTTGAAGGATTTCTAACATAACATTGCTCTTTATAATTTAGCTTTAGTGATACCGGTGGAATAATGCTTTTCAAGCCACCATAGAATAATATTTGAAATAGAGGTGAAAAATAGATAAAAAGCGCCAGCTATGAGTGCAAAAAATAGCGGTTGATATGTTGCTTCACCAGCTGTTTTAGTGGCTTTCACAAGGTCAAACAATCCCAATAACGATACTAATGCTGTGGCTTTTAAAATCACTAACCAATTATTAGCAATGCCAGGTAACGCAAAACGCATCATTAATGGGAACCTGACATATATAAAGGTGTGGCATTTATTCATACCTAATGCAGTTGCAGCTTCAATTAATGTTTTGGGAACAGCTTGAAATGCACCGCGAAACGTCTCAGTAAAATAGGCACCATAAATAAAACCTAACGTAATAATGCCTGCCAGAAATGGATCAATTTCCAGCATATCAATATCAAAAAAATCGGTAATGTTATTTAATAAAAATTGAAGACCAAAAAAGATCAACATCATTAAAACCAAATCAGGCACACCGCGAATCAATGATGTATAAGCCTGACAAGCTAGTCGTAATACTGACCTTTTTGATAATTTACCGAGTGCACAAATAATGCCAATAATAATAGCAAGAATTAGCGAAAAAATCGCTAATTCAATAGTGATCAAGGCACCTTGTAATATTAGAGAACGATAACCTTGCATGAACTATTTTTTATTACTATAAACGTTAAAGTCAAAATATTTGTCATTTATTTTTTGATAGGTACCGTCATTTAAAATTTCAACTAATGCTTTATTGAAAGCTTCACGCAGTTCATCATCTTTTTTACGGAATCCTAAACCGACACCAACATCAAAATAGCCTTTATCGTTTAGAACTTCCCCGGCAAAAGCAAAATCTTTTCCTTGTGGTTGTTTTAAAAACGCATAACTTCCCGTCACTTCATCTTGTAATGCCGCATCTAAACGACCAGCAACTAAATCTGAAAACACCTGCAATTGATTTTGATATGGTACAATAATGACCCCATTGGGACGCCATTTATCATTAACAAAATGTTCCTGCGAAGTACCTTGTTCTACCCCTACTCTTTTACCTTTTAAAGATTCAACTGTCGGTAATAAACCAGCACCTTGTTTAGTAATTAATCGCGAATTAGTAAGAAAAATTTCATCTGAAAAAGCAATCTGTTTTTTACGTTTTTCAGTCATCATTAAGGACGATGAAATCATATCAATTTTACGCGACAATAAAGATGGAATTAAGGCATCAAAATCAGTCGATTGAAATTCACATTTAATATTAGCTTTTTCGCAAAGTGCTTTGGTAATTTCAATATTAAAACCAGTAATTTCACCATTTTTATCTATAAAATCAAATGGAGCATAAGATGTATCCGAACCAATTTTGATTGATTCTGGTAATTTAGCATCACTTAGACAAGCACAACTTAACAATGCTAACGCCGATACCACTTTAAATAAGTTCTTCATGATTTCATCCTGTAATGATTTTTAAAGGCATAATATAACGTTTTCTTAAATTAATTTATAATAAAAAAAAATTATTAGCCTATCTGATTTGCTTATGCCGTGATTATAATTACAGCCAGTTAAATTAACAGATAATATAAAATTACTTCTATTTTAAATAAGATAGATAGCTAAAACAGTAAACCACTAATTTAAATTAGCATCATCATTATACTTATTTGCTTTCGCTAATGATAACAATATAGTATTCTTAATATTATTAAGAAAACTCAACTCAAACACTAAACAACGTGCATTCATTTATCCTATCCTTACGCAAAGTTTTTTATAGCAGTAATTTACTGTTTAGTATTCGTATGCTGGTTAGTTTGACTGGATCTACTCTAGTACCATGGTACTTTGATTCTGTACCATTAGTGATCCCTCTCACATTGGGCGTAGTCGCAGCAGGTTTGACTGAGATAGATACTCGCTTATTAAGTCGTTGTATTAATATATTATTAACACTAATTTGTTTTGCAATTGCGACATTTTCGGTCGAATTTCTGTTCCATGCTCCACTATTGTTTATTATTGGCTTAGTTAGCTCAACGTTTCTATTTATTATGCTTGGTTCGTTAGGTCAACGGTATGGTGTTATTGCCTTTGGCTCATTACTAATTGCAGCTTATACCATGCTCGGGCATAATTTATTTGCTGATAATTACACTCTACCTTGTTATTTATTATTAGGAGCACTTTGGTATAACCTTGTTTCACTAATTGAATCAATTGTGCAACCTATTCGCACTACACAACAAACTTTAGCCCATTGTTTTGTGAAATTAAGTTTTTATCTTGATGCAAAAGCCGCAATGTTCGATCCTGATGAAACCGATGGTTTTAAGCGACAAACTTTTGAGTTAACGACCTGTAATACTCAGGTTATTAATGTATTTAATGATGCTAAACGTTCATTATTTAATCGGCTTAAAGGTTTTCGTGGACAAACCTATATCAGAAAAATGCTCAGTTACTATTTTGTCGCTCAAGATATTCATGAACGAGCCAGTTCATCACATGGCGATTATAAAGCGTTAAGCCAACATTTTAAACATAGTGATCTTTTATTTCGCTTTGCAAGAATTTTAAATTTACAAGCTAAAGCCTGTGCTAAATTGGCTCTGTCAATTAAGTTAAATCAAACTTACCAACATGATCCATTGTTCGCTCGCTACTTTACCTATCTTGAAGAAGCAATAGGTGAATATCAACAACAAACTAACGCTAATTTATTACTCATTAAATCGTTACAAAATTTATATCAAAATTTGCTCGCTATTGATCTATTATTAGCCCATATCGATACAGAACAACATTTATCGAAAAGCCAAGAAGATAACCAGTTAATTGATGAAGAACTTACCCGTTTTCATGATATTTTTACCAAAATTAAGCAAAACTTAACCATCAAATCGCCACTATTTCGCCATGCTATTCGTATGAGTATTGTTTTGTTTGTTGGGTATATGGTGATATATTTTTCTAACCTTTCACATGGTTATTGGATTATTTTAACCAGCTTATTTGTTTGCCAACCAAACTATTCAACTACAAAATATCGCTTAAAATTGCGCGTTTTTGGTACTATTTTAGGGATAATTGCCGGTATTCCTTTAACTTACTTGTTTCCAAGTATTGAAGCGCAATTAGTATTGATCATTATAACTGGTTGGTTATTTTTCCTATTCAAAAACTCACAATATGCTTATGCCACTGCCTTTATTACCTTATTAGTATTTTTCAGTTTTAGTTTAATCGGTGAAAGCAGTATCTCTGTTGCTATTTCACGCATTATAGCTACCTTAATTGGCTGTTTTATTGCTTGGTTTGCTGTAAGTTTTATCTGGCCAGATTGGAAGTTTAGGAATTTACCTAAATTACTAGATCGAGTCTGTCACGAAGATAGCCACTATTTAGCAGTAATAGGTAGTCAGTATGTCTCAGGTAAAACTAATGATCCCAAATACCGTGTCGCGCGACGCGCAGCTCATGATAGTAATGCAGATTTATCCTCCTTAATCAGCTTAATGACTAAAGAGCCACACGTTAAACAAGATGTGATTGACCAAGGTTTTAGATTATTGACCCTTAATCACACCTTAATTAGTTATCTATCCACCTTGGGAGCACATCGCGATAAAAGTATTTCAGCGCATACTTTGGAAATTTTTGATGATGTATCGGTTTATATAATTACTATGCTAAGTGACCAAAAAATCGATTCTGAATATCAACCATTGAAAAAAGTGGTTGCTGATTATATTGAATCACTATCAATTAATGATGACCAAAGCAATAATGATCTGCTGGTTATGCAGCAATTAGCCCTAATCTTAGATATTTTGCCAGAAATAATTTCTCTTATTTGTGAATTGAATAATAAGACTGCCTAATAGGATTGTTTTAAACGGTTATTATCTTTTGCAATAAAATAAACAACCTTATATTAATGCAATTTCTTCAATATAACTATTAAATCCGACAACTTGTAAAAAATATTGAGGAGTCTATACCATCATTAAATTATTTTCAAATGATTTTAAATAGTTACCTTTATAAGCCTCAACGTTATTGAGACTTATTATTAACTTTTACCCATGTTGCTGGCGGTAACTTTTACTCTAAACCAAATTCATTACGCTTTTTTACTTGTTGATAACGCCTCACAATCTATTGTTTAAAATCTCAAGTATGGGCTCATCTTTTTCGCCGTTTTATTTTGTTCGTTTTTTCCATTTTTAAGAATAATTTATCTTATTTCTTAAAAAAGTTGTTCTTAATTAATATCATTTACAACTATAAAAACGAGAATCGCAGCGTAGCTTTATGTCACATTTAGAAAAAGATGAATCAATAAAGTCTATCACTGGGCAACCCAGTTGTTTTTATTTATGCAGTGTAGCTTTATGTCAAATTTAGAAAAAGGTGAATCAATGAAGTCTATCACTGGGCAACCCATTATTGAGAAACACCCAAACACGACTAATGGTTTATTTTTAAATAATTTTCCCGTCCATTGTTTTTTGTATTCATGATCTTTATCTTTGCCATTTAAAGGTAGAAGGCTGTATTGCTGAGTTAAAACTTCATCAAGTAAGATTTTATTCTTATCATTCTTAACCACTAAACCCGCACATTCAGGGTAATGATCTGGGTACCAAGGAGATTTCCCTAATGTCCATAAATTGTAATGTAATCCATGAGCTTGTGCTAAATAATTATCCTCTT
Source organism: Gilliamella sp. W8123 (assembly GCF_016101085.1). NCBI lineage: Bacteria > Pseudomonadati > Pseudomonadota > Gammaproteobacteria > Orbales > Orbaceae > Gilliamella > Gilliamella sp. W8123. Next base: position 19,612 of record NZ_JACFRE010000006.1, on the reverse strand, counting down.
TATCACTAATTTTTTGCCAGTTTAATAAAGTTAGTTGCTCTTGAGCAAAAGGACTTTCCTTTCCAATATAAACAAACGTTGTATCATTAGGATCGTAATCTTGAGGTAGTTGATTCAATGCTAATGCAAATCCAAATAGATAATATGTTTCATCAGTAGGTAAACAATCGCCCCCTATTGCAAATACCTCCAATTTACTAATGGGAAAACTATATAATTTATTATATTCATAATTATATACGAATAAGTTATCCGTTTCGGATATGCCACTGGCAGTCAAAAAACTTTGTCGATATTTTTGAGGTAATTGATGTTTATCATTTTTACAATCATCCTCTATATTAGGAAATATAGGTTTAATAGATTGTTTTTTATTGCTATCTTTGTCATAAATAACAATATGGCTACCTTGGAGTAACTTAACAAAATAGAATTTTGGCTCGCTATCATCAACAAGATTAAGTTCAAATATCTCTAATTGCTCTCGTGTATAACCAATTGCATAAAAGCTACAACTTAATAAGAGCAATATACATATCGGTATTATTTTCTTTATTTGCATTTTATTCACTTCCCTATGTATTAATTCATCAATATCTGACCATTACGGCGAATCAAAACCTATTATCACTAAAGTTTGAATAATTTAATCTAGAGTAAAACAATGTAGATGAACGTGTAGCGGTGCTTTAAGTTATCCATCGCTATAATGCTAGTGGCGTTAACTTATACTCTAAACCAAATTCATTGTGTGTTTTCCCTAATGATTACGCCTTACCATCTGTTGTTTAAAATCTCATGTATTGGCTCGTTTTTATCGTCGTTTTATTCTGTTCGTTTTTGCCATTTTTAAGAATAATTTATCTTATTCCTTAAAAAAGTTGTTCTTAATTAATATTATTTACAACTATAAAAACGAAGATCGCAACGTAATCTTATATCATAACTAGGAAAGGATGAATCAATAAAGTTTATCACTGGGCAACCCATTTTTGAGACAAAGCCAAACACAACTAATGGTTTATTTTTAAATAATCTTCCCGTCCATTGATTTTTGTATTCATGATCTTTATCTTTGCCATTTAAAGGTAGAGTGCTGTATATCGTCGTTGAAAAATAGTCATGATTAAATAAGATGCTATTCTTGCTATCCTTAACCACTAATATCCCAATTTTAGGGTAATAATCTCGTTCAAGGTGGTCCCACACTTTCCCTAATGTCGCTAAATAGTAATGTAATCCATGAGTTTGTGCTAAATAATAATACTCTTTATCCTCTTTATCGCTAATTTTTTGCCAGTTTAATAAAGTTAGTTGCTCTTGAGCAAAAGGATTTTCCTTTCCAATATAAACAAATGTTGTATCACTAGGATCGTAAGTATCATTATGATCGTAATCTTGAGGTAGTTGATTCAACTCTAATGCAAATCCAAATTGATAATTTGTTTCATCAGTAGGAAAACAATCATCCTTTATTGCAAATACCTCCAATTTACTAATGGGAAAACTATACAATTTATTATATTCATAATTATATACGAATAAGTTATCCGTTTCGGATATGCCACTGGCAGTCAAAAAACTTTGTCGATATTTTTGAGGTAATTGATATTTATCCTTTTTATAACCATCCTCATTATCAGGAAATATTGGTTGAATAGATTGTTTTTTATTGCCATCTTTGTCATAAATAACAATATGACTACCTTGGAGTAACTTAACAAAATAGAATTTTGGCTCGCTACCATCAACAAGATTAAGTTTAAATATCTCTAATTGCTCTCGTGTATAGCCAATTGCATAAAAGCTACAACTTAATAAGAACAATATACATATCGGTATTATTTTCTTTATTGGCATTTTATTCACTTCCCTATGTATTAATTCATCAATATCTGGCCCTGTAGGGCATATCATTTACACATATAAAGACGATCGCAGTGTAGATTTATGCCATGACGAGAAAAAGATGAATCAATAAAGTCTATTACTGGGCACCCTTTCCACGCCTTTGAGAAAAACCCAAACACGACTAATGGTTTATTTTTAAATAATTTTCCCGTCCATTGCTTTTGGTATTCATGGTCTTTATCTTTGCCATTTAAAGGTAGACCACCGTATAACGAACTGAAAACATAGTTATCATCACGTAAGATTTTATTCTTCTCATTCATAATCATTAGTCTCCCACATTTAGGATAATCATCGCGGTGAGAAGGATATTGCCTTAAATAGTAATGTAATCCATAAGCTTGAGCTAAATAATTATACTCTTTGTCGCTAATTTTTTGCCAGTTTAATAAAGTTAGTTGCTCTTGAGCAAAAGGACTTTCCTTGCCAATATAAACAAACGTTGTATCATTAGGATCGTAATCTTGAGGTAGTTGATTCAACGCTAATGCAAATCCAAATTGATAATTTGTTTCATCAGTAGGTAAACAGTCGCTCTTTATTGCAAATACCTCTAATTTACTAATAGGAAAACTATACAATTTATTATATTCATAATTATATACGAATAAGTTATCCGTTTCGGATATGCCACTGGCAGCCAAAAATTTTTGTCGATATTTTTGAGGTAATTGATATTTATCCTTTTTATAACCATCCTCATTATCCGGAAATATTGGTTGAATAGATTGTTTTTTATTGCCATCTTTGTCATAAATAGTAATATGGCTGCCTTGGAGTATCGATACAAAATAGAATTTTGACTCGCTATCATCAACAAGATTAAGTTCAAATATCTCTAATCGCTCTTGTGTATTGCCAATTGCATAAAAGCTACAACTTAATAAGAAAAATAAACATATCGCTAGTATTTTTTTGATTCGCATTTGATTATTTTTCCAGTTGTTTTAACCATGCTATCTCTTGAGCCCAAATATCTGGGTTAATAGTTTCAAGAATAAGTGGAATTTCATCAATTCGTGAGTCTTGCATAATAAATTTAAATGCAGCTTCACCAATGGTGCCTTTGCCTAAACTGTCATGACGGTCAACATGGCTGGCAAGTTCGCTTTTGGCATCGTTCAAATGCATACCACGTAAATATTTAAAACCGACAATTTTTTCAAATTCATCAAAGGTCTCTTTGCAGGCTTTTTCGCTGCGTAAGTCATAACCAGCAGCAAAGGCATGACAGGTATCAATACAGACACCTACACGGCTTTTGTCTTCTACTTTGTCGATGATTTGTGCCAGATGTTCAAATTTATAACCTAGGTTAGATCCTTGTCCTGCTGTGTTTTCTATCACAGCGACGACACTTTTGGTTTTATCTAGCGTGATATTTATCGATTCGGCAATCCGCGCTAAACAGTCATCAACCGATATTTTTTGTAGATGACTACCTGGATGAAAGTTTAGCAAAGTTAGGCCTAACTGTTCACAACGTTGCATTTCGTCCAAAAACGCGGTGCGTGATTTTTCAAGTTGTTCACTGTCAGGGCTACCTAAATTAATTAGATAACTATCATGAGGTAGAATTTGTTTACTGGTGAATCCATAGCGTTCACAACGTTTTTTGAAACTATCAATCACTGCAGTTTCAAGCGGTTTGGCATGCCATTGTCGTTGATTTTTAGTAAATAGAGCGAAGGCTGTTGCGCCAATTGGATAAGCATTTATTGGCGCATTATCCACACCACCAGCTGCACTCACATGTGCACCAATGTATTTCATATTTTTCCCCTAATTATTCGTTTGAGCCACTATTGCGTTGAAGTTGATCACGTAAATTAGGTGGGACGCCCTTAATAACGAGTGAATCAGTTTGTGGGTCCCATTTTATACGCTCACCTAATAGATCGGAGTTAAAACTTAGGGTTAATCCACCACCACTACCGGAGAATTTTTTCAATTGACGTAAGGCACTACGATCAGCAGGGAATGTATCTTCTAAATCATATTCGCTATTTTTTACAAATTCCATAAAGTTATTTTCGTCACTTGTTGGTAATTCATTAGCAAGATTTTTCAGCTCTATCTCTTCCCCTGCTTGTAATTGAGCTTGACAATAGTTATAGACATTTTCACGAGCATTGGTTTTATCTTGTTTGTCAAATTGCATCTCTTGACAGTAATCATCTACCGCTTTAACAAGAGTTTTATTTTGCGCTTTTGCATCTAATCCTTCACTAGCACCTAAGTAATCCATGAAAAAATCAGATACTTTTCGCCCTACTCGGCCTTTTAAGAAAGTTAAATAACGTTTTGATTCTGGTGCCGTTTGCCATTCAGTAATATCAATACGGGCAATAATATCCGCATGATCGATATCTAGATACTGAGTTTCAGAGATATTAAGCTCCTCATTAACTAACATGCTTAAGCAACTATTTAATACAGCAATAATTAGATATTCAACGGCAAGGTATCGATAGTGGCAAAAAATAACAGTACCACCTTCTGCAAATGGATATTTGGCTAATTCATTACGCAGCTGTTTGGTTGATTCTTGACTAAAATTAAGAAAATTTTGATTACCTAAACGTAACTCTTTAAGTGATTGTTCAAAAAGACTTTCACTATTAAATAAACCATATGCTTTACTTTTATTGTTGTAAATTCTATTAATATCTTCAATCAAGTTAGCAACAGCTTGTTCATTACCGAGGAGTGAGTCACGAAGTTGTAGTTCAATTTCAGTATCACTTTTTCTAATTAATTTATGTAGAACTATATTCTCAATTTGTACGCTCATGGAGATTCCTATTTGGATCGACAATTTAATAGTGTCTATTTTAACAAAGCACTAAAAAAGTGCTATCATCAATTTATAACTCTGCTAAACTAAGCAACATTCTTATTGTCAATTTTATACTTTACGTATCCTTGTTCTAAAACTTCTTTATAACTTTTAACCTTTTATCAATGTGAATCAAAATGACAAACTCACACGATATTTATGATGATTTTAAACATAAAAAAATCAGCTTATTGTTTTGGCAATATGCGCTTCCATCTATTATCGGCACAACAGTGAATACGCTGTATAATATTATTGATGGAATTTTTATTGGCCATTGGATTGGTCGTGAAGCACTGAGTGGCGCAGGTATTATTTTACCGGTAATGAATCTTGCTGCCGGCATTGGCATGCTAGTAGGTATTGGTTCTGCCAGCCGAATATCTATCTTTTTAGGCCGAGGAGAAATCGATAAAGCAGAAAAAGTAGCAGGAACATCTTTTATGTTAACTGCCGTACTTAGTGGTATCACTTTAGCCTTACTACTCTATTTTATCGATCCTGTTTTACACTTTATTGGTTCAAGCCCAACCAACCATATTTATGCTCGTGAGTTTTTAGAAGTATTTTTACCGGGCAGTATTTTTATCACATTAACATTTAATTATAACAATATGATGCGCGCCAGTGGCTATCCGTTTAAAGCAATGGTAACCATGTTTATTAGCGTGATTGCCAACATTATTTTAGCGCCAATTTTTATTATAGGTTTAGGTTGGGGAATGAGAGGAGCAGCTTTTGCTACCACTCTCGCAATGTTCATAAGCTTTTTATTTGTGATGCAGCACTTTATTAGCAAAAACAGTAATATAAAGCTATATCGTCGTAACTTTAGGCTCGATTTTACTTACATTAAGTCGATTTTGTCGATTGGCATGTCACCATTTGCTATGCAAGTTGCCGCCTCAGTGGTAGTTGTTTTTATAAACTGGCAGTTAACCCGTTATGCCCCCATTTCACATGTTTCAAGTGATGATGCGATCGCCGGTTATTCTAATGCTAACCGATTAATTACACTGATTATCATGATCGTCATTGGTGTAAATCAAGGTATGCAACCGATTATTGGTTATAATTACGGCTCTAAAAATTATGTCCGGGTGAAGGAAACGTTTATCTATGCAGTTAAAATTGCCACAGTAATTACTAGTGTTGGTTTTATATTTGGTTGCTTTATGCCTGACGTGCTGGTTAAAGCGTTTAGTTCTGATGTCGATTTAGTGGCAATATCCGCGATTGCACTACGTTATACTACGTTTTCATTTGCGTTTGTCGGCTTTCAAATGGTAACAACTAGTTTTTTCCAATGTATCGGAATGGCAAAGATTTCTATTTTGTTAAGCCTTTCAAGACAACTTTTAATTTTATTACCAACGCTTTATATTCTTCCATTATTCTTCGATTTAGATGGCGTTTGGGCTGCATCACCAACGGCAGACCTTTTATCAACCGGTATCGCTTATGCCGCATTATATTGGTATTTTAGATCAATTAAAAGTCGACATTATCCGAAACATTAAAAAGGGGCACCTTGCCCCCGTAAAATCATTATAATTGATCACAAGCTTGTTTTAATAATTCATTAGTTTCATTATCGATATAGACATTTTTAACTAAAATTCCTTTTTTAACATCTCTTAGATCAAACTCTTTTTTATTTTTCCTCATTAATTTCTTTTTCTCTATGCTAAAAATACTATTCTGCTTGCATTGGGGACATTGACAATATTGGTATTCTAAAACATCGATAGTTTTTGTTGACTTGTCAACTTCGCTTGCAAGTAATTTTTCATTAACATAGAGTGTTGATTGCAATAAGACATCAGCATAATTATTAGTGACATGGCTAGTAATATTAGATTCTAAATTTTCATTACTATACGAGAAAAATCGGAATTTTCTATACCAAACTCGACAATCTTCACAAAAATATTCGTTAAATTTAAATGCAGCAAGTAATGGATAGAAAAAGGCAAGAAATTCGATTAAATATAAGATTTTCAACATGGAACCAGAAATATAACCTGTACTTGCACCTTTACTGATGATTATTTTGTGGATTGGAAGAATACCATTAAACATGAGGTCACATACCGTGAACGGTTTGAAAAACAGCTTAATATAACTCTTTGGACCCAGCGACATAAAGTTAATTTCAAATGTGCATACGCTTGAATAATAGGCAAATAGACAGATAAAAAAAGCCATACACAAGTGAACAATGGTATTTCTTACTTTTGCTAACTTTGCAAGGTTATTTGTTATATAAGCTAATGTAAACCCCATCCCACCAACTAAAGCAATATTAATTACTACAATTGGTGAAATATAAGAGATAAATGAATAGATGATACCCAAAATTATTGCGGCCAAAATACCTGCTAATGTATAGCCAATAGTTAATAGTGGATCATATTTTTTTGAAGACTGATAATAACTAACAGTAAAACTCATTGTTTTATTCCCTTAACAATAAATGACAAATAAAAAAATTAATTTATAGCTAACCTAAAATGTTAATTGTTAATTTTTGTAGTTTTCCACAAAATAGGAACTATATGATTAATTTGACAGAAGTCATTTTAAAGGTACTTGCGAAAAAGTAAAGATGAATAATGTATTGAATTAGATAAATTTTTTATTTAGGCTTGACGAGATAACCATTACTAGACAAATAAAAATCAACAATATCCCCCCCAAACCGATTAATGATAAATCCTCACCAACAATTAATATCGCCAGAATTGTGGCTACCGCGGGTTCCAATAGGCTAATGGTAGTTGCTAAACTGGCAGATATTTTTGATAATCCATACCCATAACATAGATAACCCAAAAACATCGGAATTAATGCCATATAACAGCCAACTGCAATATTATTCCATGCTGCAAAAAACGTAGTTCCCGTTATTAGCATTACCGGAATCAGTAATAAACCGCCACAACCAAAAGTAGCCCCCATGGCCGCTTTGCTATCAATACCTTTTAACATTAATTGTCGTGCTGACCATGAGTAAAGTGCATAAGTAAAACCAGCAATAAGTCCTAATAAAATTCCCAAACCAACATAATTATATTCAATTGTGGTCGAGGCATTTTCAGAAAATGCTAACATAGTCATGCCGATAATACCCAATAAAGCGCCAATAACCCATTGTTTAGTTACTTGAAAATCACGACTAATATATTCAATCATAGCTGATAAGATTGGCGCTGATCCTATTGAAACAACCGTACCGATAGTAACGCCTGATAAGCGCATCGATGAATAAAATGCCAAAGGATAAACGGCAACTGCTAATGCCCCTAAAATTAAATAGCGATAATGCGATCTTATTGATGTTAGTTCTTGGTTGATGTTAGGTATAGCAAATCCACACTGCAATATTCCGCCAATACCCATGGCGAATGAACCAATAAATAGAGGAGATAAAGTAGGGGCAAAAGTGGCTGCTGTGCCAGTTGTGCCCCATAATAGCGAAGCCAAAATAACGGCAAAAATACCGAGATACTGATTCATCAACTAGTAAATTATTCGATATTTTGTACTTGCTCACGGATTTGTTCAATCAACACTTTGAGTTCGATAGCGCTAGCGGTTACATCAGCATTAATTGATTTTGAAGCAATGGTATTTGATTCACGATTAAATTCTTGCATCATAAAATCGAGTCGACGACCTACGGCCTCATTTTTCTTTAAGATCGAATATGTTTCGTTAACATGCGTCATTAACCGATCTAGTTCTTCAGCGACATCAATTTTTTGGGCAACCATAACAATTTCTTGCTCTAGACGTGAGCTATCCAGATCAATATTAGCTTCTTCAAGCTTACTTTTTAATCGTTCTTTTTGCCATTCTAATATCTGTGGCATCCAAGTACGAATTTTATCAACTTCTTCGGTTATTGCTTGTAAGCGCTGAGTAATTAATTCACAAAGCGCTTTACCTTCACGCTCCCGAACGGCGATAAATTCATCAATTGCGGTTTCAAGTAAAGCCAAAATTTCTTGCGAAATGGTATCTAAATTTTGTTCTTTGCTTGACATAACACCTGGCCAACGTAAAACATCAAGCGGATTTATTTGTCCCGTTTGATACTCACGTTTTATCCAGTCACCAGCTGTTAATATTTGTTTAGCCAGTTCAATGTTTAATGACAGTTCTTGATGTTGTGCCGCTGGATCTAATTCGAAACGTAAATTACATTCGACTTTTCCGCGCGTTAATCGTGCCCGAAGTCGTTCACGAATAATCGGTTCAAGAGAGCGAAACTGTTCGGGTAAACGAATATAGGTTTCTAGGTAGCGTTGATTGACCGAACGTAACTCCCAAGAAGCACTACCCCATGATTGGTTCAACTCTTTTCGTGCATATGCGGTCATACTAGAAATCATAATAGGTCCTAAATTTATGAAAAACTTGCTGGGCATTGTATCACAAATTCTGTATAATGTGCTCTTAGCTTAGGCTAAACATCAACGCTTTCTTGTTGATGTCCTCCTAAATGATTTAATAAGTTCAAAGATAAATTTTAAAATAAAACTGCTGGAGAATTGCATGCGCCCGTCTGGTCGATCCGCGGAACAAGTCCGCCCAATCAAAATAACCCGTCATTACACTAAGCATGCAGAAGGTTCTGTATTAGTCGAGTTTGGTGAAACAAAAGTACTTTGTAATGCAACAATTGAAGAATCTGTACCACGCTTTTTAAAAGGTCAAAATCAAGGATGGGTAACTGCTGAATATGGTATGTTGCCGCGAGCTACCAATTCAAGAACCCAACGTGAAGCGGCAAAAGGAAAACAAACTGGCCGTACGATGGAAATCCAACGCCTTATTGCCCGTTCATTACGCGCAATGATTGACCTAAAATTATTAGGTGAATATACCATTACATTAGATTGTGATGTTATCCAAGCTGATGGAGGCACTAGAACAGCATCAATAACTGGTGCTAGTGTGGCATTAGTTGACGCAATAAACATGATGTTAGCAAGTGGTAAAATCAAGCAAAACCCAATTAAATCTTTAGTGGCTGCCGTATCGGTAGGCATTGTTAATGGTGAAGCGGTATGCGACTTAGAATATATTGAAGATTCTAATGCCGAAACCGATATGAATGTGGTAATGACTGATGATGGTCGCATCATTGAAGTTCAAGGTACTGCCGAAGGTGAACCATTCAGTCATGAAGAATTATTAACTTTATTAGAACTGGCAAAAAATGGCATTACAACCATTATAGAAGCACAAAAACAAGCTTTAAAAGATTAATTGGAGAGGATCGATGAAATCATATAAGAGTGAATTTATAGAATTTGCTTTAGATAGGCAAGCATTAAAATTTGGTGAGTTTACCTTAAAATCAGGGCGGAAAAGTCCCTATTTTTTTAATGCAGGACTATTTAATACCGGAAAGGATTTGGCATTATTAGGTCGTTTTTATGCCGCTGCATTAATGGATGCAAATTTACAATATGATGTCATCTTTGGTCCTGCCTACAAAGGTATTCCAATTGTCTCATCTACAGTTGTGGCTTTATCCGAGCACCACAATGTTGATGTACCTTATTGCTTTAACCGTAAAGAAGCTAAAGATCATGGTGAAGGTGGTAATTTAGTTGGTAGTTCGATCTATCAACAACGCGTCATGTTAGTTGATGATGTAATTACTGCTGGTACTGCAATTCGTGAATCAATGCGAATCTTAGAAGATAATCAATCTAAGCTTGCTGGCGTATTAATCTGTCTTGATCGTCAAGAAAAAGGTCGAGGTGAATTATCCGCTATTCAAGAAATCAAACAAACTTATAATTGTGACGTAATTTCGATTATCACTTTAGATGATTTGATCCAATATCTTTATCGTGATCCATCACGTAAACACCAAGTAGTCCAAGTCGAAGCTTATCGTTCTGAATATGGCATTAAATAACCAAGCGTCGTAAGACGCTTTTTTTATATTTGCAAACTTTTACAATTATTTGACAACTATTCAATTAAAGTAATTACCATTTTTTCTTATCTTTCGACATTAATTTACTTAAGCCCATTTCGCTAGCCTGAATTAAGAAGATAACCATTATCAAGCGTCTTTTAATATTGGATTAACTAAATGAAATCTTGCTGATTATTTTGAATGACTTTGAACAAAGAATTTCGCATTATCGTAATGATAGATAATTCGTGAAAAATCGAAAGGTTCACCAGAAGAAGTATAAAAGATCTCTTCAACACATAAAGCGGGATCGCCGGCCTTTAAACCCAAATAAGGAGCGATATCTTCATCCAATTTTATGGCTTTAAAATATTTATCTGAAAAACCGATATTGACCTTACAAATATCTTTTACATAACTAAAGATTGAGTTTTCGGCAATTTCTTTATTTAAATAAGAAATTATATTTTTTCGATAATAAGATTGTTCAAAACCGTATACTTTATCTTCAACCAAACGTAATCGCTTTATATAATAGACATATTCATCATCTTCACACTGAAGGTTTTCTTTAACTTTAGCATTAGGTTGAATAACATCAACATTAAATACTTGCGATGAGCCAGGTAAATCATTGAGATCAACACTAAAACCATGACTTTCCAGAAAATTTAGATAACCTTGTTTTTTCGGTTGTCGAACAAAGATACCACTACCTTGGATTTGATAAATTACGCCATGTCTTTCAAGACGATTTAGAGCCTTAATAATAGTAGTTCGGCTAACTTGATATTGCTGAATTAAACCTTCAATATTTGGTAATTGCGTATCTTTAGGCAAATCTTGCTGATAAATTGCTTGCTGGATTTTTTTCGCTATATCTTGATATTTTAACATTTGTTATTCTTTATTATTGTTATAAATAGTATTTATTCTATACCTGTAAATTAATTATTAAATCAAAATTAAGAGAAAACGGGATCTAGATCACAAACAATTAAATTGGTAATTAACAATTTTTATTTTAGGAATAATATAGGCACTCTTACCTGTTGAAAGGAGCTTAATTGATGTCATCTAAAATTAGAGATTATGATAAATTAGCAGTTGATATATTAAACGAATTGGGCGGTGAAAATAATATTGTTTCTGTTGCACGTTGTGCAACTCGCTTACGTGTTGTGACGCAATCTACCCCTGAAAATGCCAAAGAAAAAATTGCTAGTTTTTCTGGTGTTATCACGGTAGTTGAAAAAGGTGGACAAATTCAAATTGTAATAGGTACCAATGTTGATAAAGTCTACAATGCGTTTACTAAATTGATAAGTGGTGATAACAAAGTTGATGTAAATAGCAAAAGTAGTATTTTGAATCGGATTATCGCGACAATGTCAGCGGTTTTTGCGCCTTTTGTTTATGTGTTAGCGGGAGCAGGGATATTACAAGGAATCTTGATTTTAATTAATCTGGTCTTCCCAGGTTTTGAAAAAACGAGCACTTGCCAAGTATTTAGTTTTATCTCTTGGGCGCCATTCACTTTTTTACCTATCTTTATCGCCATTACCGCATCGCAACATTTCCGTTGTAACATCTACATTGCGGTAGCGTGTTGTGCAGCACTGCTGTCACCAACATGGGCTGAGATTGCTAAATTGATTAAGGAAGGTGGCACATTTGATTTATTTGGTTTACCACTGTCTGAAACCACTTATATGTCAACCGTATTACCACCACTATTTTTAGTCTGGATACTTTCTCATTTAGAGCGTTTCTTAGAACCTCTCTTACACAGCATTATTAAACCATTGATCATGCCATTCATCTGTTTAGTTATCATGGTACCACTAACGTTATTAGTAGTGGGGCCGCTTACTGCTGGGGCTGCACACTATATATCAATCGGATACAACTATTTAGTCGATTTTGCTCCATGGTTAGCCGGTGCTATTATCGGGGCTCTTTGGCAAGTACTTGTTATATTCGGTGTCCATTGGGGTATAACTCCAATAGTTTTAGAAAACATGAGATTACATGGTCAAGATTCATTCCAAGCCTACCAAACTATTGCGGTAATTGGCCAAGTCGGCGCTGCATTAGGATTCTACCTCAAAACTCGTTCTAAAGAGATGAAAGGAGTATCAATCTCAGCTTTTGTGACAGGTCTATTTGGTATCACTGAACCAGCGATTTATGGTGTTAACCTACGCTTTAAAACACCATTTATTTATGGTTGTGTTTGTGCTGCAATTGGTGGTATGGTCGCTGGTTTCTTTACACCTTACTACTATACTTATGCAGCATTAGCGGGTCCATTAACTATTGTTAATACGGTTAATCCAGAACATTATGGTTCGTTCATCGGTGTTGCACTTGGTTCAGCCATTGCGTTATTTGGCCCAGTCCTACTTCTACAAATTTTTGGGACTAATGAAACAAAAGCAAATAATGTACCTGTTGAAGACGATACACCAAAAATCGTTATCGACGAAATCGATGTAACAAGTCCAATGATTGGTAAAGTATACCCACTAAGTGAAGTTCCAGATCCCGCATTTGCTCAAAAATTGATGGGTGAAGGTATTGCGATAGAACCAACTGAGAACCATGTCTATGCACCTTATAATGGTAAAGTGACCGCCGTTTTTGAAAGTTCAAAACATGCTATCGGTTTAACTTTAGATAATGGCGTAGAATTATTAATTCACGTTGGTATTGATACTGTTAATCTGACTAACAATGAATTTAGTTACCATGTAAGTATGGGACAACAAGTTAAAACGGGGGATTTACTAATTAGCTTTGATCCGCAAGCAATTAAACAAGCTGGTTACCCATTAATTACACCGATTATTATTGTTAATACTGATCAGTTCCAAACGATCACACTAACTGATAAAACTGAAGTAAATCTTGACGATATCTTATTTGAAATTAAGCAATAACAAGGAACCAAAAATGACTAAAAAACCATTTTTATGGGGTGGTGCATTAGCTGCCCACCAATTTGAAGGCGGCTGGAATGAAGGGGGCAAAGGACCAAGCGTGGTTGATGTCATGACCGCTGGTGCTCATGGCGTTGCAAGACAAATCACTCAAGATATCGAAGCTGGTAAATTTTATCCAAATCACACTGCAATTGATTTTTATCATCATTATAAAGAGGATATTAAATTATTTGCTGAATTAGGTTTAAAATGTTTACGTACTTCAATTGCTTGGACACGAATCTTTCCTAATGGTGATGAGTTAGAACCAAATGAAGCTGGCCTACAGTTTTATGATGACGTGTTTGATGAACTTATTGCTAATGGAATTGAACCGGTTATCACCCTTTCACACTTTGAAATTCCATTACATATTGCTCGTCATTATGGTGGATTTAGAAATCGTAAAACCGTTGAGTTCTTCGAACGTTTCGCAATTAGTTGTTTTGAGCGCTATAAAAATAAAGTCAAATATTGGATGACGTTCAACGAAATCAATAATCAAATGGATACTAGTAATCCAATCTTCTTTTGGACTAATTCAGGTGTACAAATTAAACCGGGTGAAAATCCACAAGAAGTACTTTATCAAGTAGCACACTATGAATTATTAGCAAGTGCTAAAGCGGTGATTGCTGGTAAAAAAATTAATCCTAATTTTGAAATTGGTTGTATGATTTCGCATGTGCCAATCTATCCATATTCTTGTAATCCTGAAGATATGATGGCATCAGAAATTGCTATGCATCAACGTTTCTTCTTCCCTGATGTACATGTACGTGGTTATTACCCTGCTTATGCATTAAAAGAGTTTGAACGAGAAGGTTACAAACTTGACATCACTGAAGATGATTTAGCCTGTTTAAAACAAGGAACAGTTGACTACATCGGCTTTAGTTATTACATGTCAACAGTGGTAAAAGCTGATGCTAAAAATGACCATCGTGACAATATAGTTAATGGTGCGCTTCCAAATGCGGTTGAAAATCCATATATTAAAAGCAGTGACTGGGGATGGCCAATCGATCCAGAAGGATTACGTTATACTCTTAACCGTTTATATGATCGTTATCAATTACCACTATTCATTGTTGAAAATGGTTTTGGTGCGATAGATGAACTAGAACATGATAACCAAATTCATGATAAACCACGTATTGAATACCTTGGTGCTCATATCAAAGCGATGCAAAAAGCGATGGATTACGATGGTGTTGATGTGATTGGTTATACCGCTTGGGGAATTATCGACGTAGTATCATTCACGACTGGTGAAATGAAAAAACGTTATGGCGTAATTTATGTTGATCGTGACAATGAAGGTAACGGCAGCATGAAACGCTATAAAAAAGAATCATTTGAATGGTATAAAAATGTGATTAAGACTAATGGTCAAAATTTAAAATAATCATTTAGCTATATATTCAAATAACAATCAAGGATCTGATTTATCAAAATTAAATCAGATCCTTAATCATTAACAAATCTCACCATGATCTAACAGTAAAAAATAACTATTTGATCGTCAGTTAGCAATCAAAATTGAAAAATTAGCTGTTTTTCAACTTGAGGATCAATCAAAGTGACATGAAAACCAATTAATCTTATACCTCGATTATTTCGTCTTTCTGTCCACACTTTATAAGCCTGCTCAATCAGATCATCCTTATCCAATTTTGACCAGACATGCTCTTGGGTTGTCAGTTGAAAATCATCAAATTTAAATTTGACACCTTGCCTTGCAATCGATAAATCAGCACGAACTTTGCTTAATCTTTTTTCGAGTTCATCAAATAACGGATCAAATTGAGCTAAACACTCATCCCAACTATAAATATCATCAACTAAAGTACGCTCTACGCCTACGGATTTACGTTGTCTGTCATTACAAACTTCACGTTCATCTATACCTTGACAACGTTCATATAAAATTCGACCAAATTTACCAAACTGATTCAGCAATTTGGTTAGGTCATAATTGACCACATCCTTACAAGTATATAATCCCAATTCAGTTAGCTTTTTCTCAGTTACTTTACCCACACCAGGAATTTTTTTTAGCGGTAACTGCTCAATAAAACTCCCTACTTGTTCGGGTGTAATCACATATTGGCCATTTGGCTTATTCATGTCAGAGGCTATTTTAGCTAAGAACTTAAGTGGTGCAACACCAGCCGAAGCAGTGAGTTCGAGTTCTTTATATATCGCTTGACGGATATCTTGAGCAATTAAAGTGGCTGAGCCGTGAAAAAGCTTACAATCAGTCACATCTAGATAAGCTTCATCAAGGGAGAGTGTTTCAATAGCTTGAGTATATCGTTTAAAGATTTGCTGAATTTGATTAGAAACTTCTTTATAAACAGCATGTCGACCGGGGATAACTTTAAGATTAGGACAGAGCTTAACTGCCTGTGCCATTGACATAGCGCTATGAACACCAAATTGCCGAGCTAAGTAATTTGCAGTTGATACCACACCTCGCTTACGCGGATCACCCCCTACCGCAATAGGTATATTGCGATAACGGGGATTGTCTCTCATTTCGACGGCGGCATAAAAACAATCCATATCGACATGAATAATTTTTCGCATAATAGGTATAATAGCATTTAAAAATAACTGTATAAATATACAATATCATACCTTAACTTTATCTGCAAATTACTCACTATTATTTAGTTAACTTATCAAAATAAGTTAAACCTTTTTTATCATGAGGATCGCCAATCCACCGAATCGGTTGCTCAAATTTCGCATTTACTATACTTTTTTCTGGAGCATAGG
The DNA here is from genome assembly GCF_016101085.1 of Gilliamella sp. W8123. Classification (NCBI taxonomy): domain Bacteria; kingdom Pseudomonadati; phylum Pseudomonadota; class Gammaproteobacteria; order Orbales; family Orbaceae; genus Gilliamella; species Gilliamella sp. W8123. The sequence goes on along the minus strand of NZ_JACFRE010000006.1, from coordinate 3,153 downwards.
AATTATAACTAAGCCCAGCTAAATCAGACCAAGTATGAATCAAGTCTTGAGTACTGAATTTTCTATTCACATAGGACTGATAGTTATTGGGATGATTTGCTAGCCATTTTGGTGACTGCCATAGCATAAATGGTACGGTATACATCACCTTAGTCGGCGCCTTTTCATTACGCCCTAAAACATCATGCGGAGGAGTTTGATAAACATCTTCACCATGATCAGAAAAATACAACATAAAACCATTTGCTTGACTATCTTTAAATAAATTAAATAGCTTAGTTGTTACAAAATCATTATAGATGATCGCATTATCATAACTGTTATAAACCTTTAACTTATCATCATCCAGTTTAAACGCTAAATCCGATCTATCATTAAAACGCTGATACTCTGCACTTTGAGGATAGCGCAATTCATATTTCATATGCGTACCCAACAAATGAATGACGATAAATTTCTTTTCAACAGGATCCTGTAATACTTTTTTAAATGGTTCAAACACCGATGAGTCATATTGGCGTGAACTTTGATTACGATCATTATTCATATAAAACTGTTCATCAGCTTGTTTAGAAAACATGGTCAACATCGTATTACGTTTTGTCATCGTCTGTTGATTAGTGATCCAAAACGTTTTATAACCAGCCTGCTTCATAAGGTGAATAAGCGAGGGTTTGCTAAGATATAAATCTGGATTTTGTTCATCTGCCAAAGTTAGGGCTTGCTGCAATATTTCAATAGTATAAGGTCTTGATGAAACCACATCATTAAACACAACAAAATCAGGATTATCTTGCTTAAATTGTTCAATCAACGGCGTAGTATTGCGTTCATAGCCATAAATACCCATCCGAGTACGTGTGGTCGATTCACCAATCACTAACACTAATGTTCTTGGCGTATCACCATTATCATCCGTTAAATTTTCAAACTCAGGCAGTGTTTGCAGATGATTTAAGATATTCTCCATATTTGAAAGTTGCGAACGATAAGCTAAATAACTATTGATTAATTGCCACGGAACCGTGGTTTCCATACGTGTTAGCAAATGCTGAGTTGCTTGTTGAAACGACATTTTTTTTATTACAACACTAATACACAGCGGCATTAATGCATAAATAACAATGATTATCGACACTAACCATTTAGTCATATTTTTAACATAAACAGGTTTAACTTTAAGCCATAGAAAAAACCCAAACAAAATATAGATCAGCAATACTATAACTAACTTAATGCTTAAATATTGTGAGATAAACTCATGTGATTCATTATAATTCGACTCGGCCATTACAAAAAAGACACTCTGTGAAAACTCTTGCCGATATATCGTAAAATAACCAATAGAAATTAAAGATAATCCCCCAATTATAATGCCATAAACAGTAGCAATTTTTTTGGTATAACGAGGGAAAAATAATACCGGTACTAGCCAAATCATGCTGTAAATAATTGAATCACGTAAGCCAATAAAATTAGCATGTCCAGACAAAGCAATATAGAGTTGCAAACTACAAGAAAAGTAACAAAAAAATAAAATTACATAGAGCAATGAATGCCAATTAAAATCTGGAGAATTATCTAATTTTTGCATAGCGACCATTATTCACAATTAATAATGGTCACTAAACTAACAAAAGCAGATTAACAAAACCTTAAGAGCAAATAATAATGGTTAATTACTGTCTTTTTGTGAAAGAAAAATAGAATAAGCGTTTCAAAACCCCCTTTCCTCAAAATTTTTTGGTTGTTTGAGTTTCGGACGTTTGTTGTTTTGTGGTTGTTTCTATATGGTGATTACGTCCGAGTTAAGAGGGTTGGCGCCAACCCTCTTTACAATCTCCCGCGGCGACTACGCAAGTGGTCACTGCGTGACTGCCTTCCGCCTTCGTTCGGTCTTAACGCACCGGCTGTGATTTGTTCCTGACAAAGCACCGCCTTGCCAAACATCCCTGTTTTCCATGCTAACCTCGCTCAGTTGTCAGCACGTTGCTAATGTCGAGCCACAAAACCGCTTTTATCGCCCTAACGTTATTTTTCTTATCCTTAGCTTCAATACCTAAGAACTAAGAAATAATAGCTAAGGATAGACACAGGCTCCGCCGCCCCTTACGGAGTAGTCCCAATTATCGTAATATATCGAACCATAACGCGTGTTAACATAAAAAAACCTTTGAGTACTAACTACTATATCTTGCGTCCAATATTTAAACGTAAAAACGCTGCCGCCGCCGAGGCCGGGAAAGTTGGCACCAAAGTAATCCTCCACCATCCCCCATTCCGAGAACAATCCTCCACCAATGTGACGCCGGAACCAAGAATCAGGTGACGAAGGCGTTGCATCTACTACACCGTTACAATAACCGTCTTCGAATTCTTTATCTAAATTTTCCCGACAAGACCCATTAGTTAAATCCCTGATATTTGGGAGACGGTATCCAATATTATTACACCAAGATTCCACACTAGAATGGTTCTTTTCATTATTACCACTATTAACAAACCACTGCTTTAACTCAAATCCATATTTGACCACCGCATTACCTCTGCTATCACGACCGACTAACTCAAATACCTGAGGTAAAGAGGGTCTGTCGATTCTACGTGGATTTTCTGAGTACCATTGATTAGGGTCTGTAACGGCAGGACCAGTTAGGGTGACTCGAACGCTGGTATTTGTTGAATCGGTCATCGTCGCCGTAATACCACCATGAGAAACCGTAGCCCAAGATAAGGCCTGATTACTACCACCTATATGTACATCAAAATACAAATTATGAGCACCAGTAGTCGGGAAGTTTAAACCATAAGACGATGGCGTAAATGATTGTGGTAGAAAACCCTTCAAAGGATCCCAAACGGCAGCAGAAAGCCCTTTTCCACTATAATATGCGCCAGGTCTTGCAAAACAAACCACTGGCGCTGCTTTAGGATTAATATAATAAGTGGCCTTACTTGCACTAAAACGACTTTTATTAGGTACACCATAAGGTGTTTTTAATGTACCGCTATCACTAGATAAGGTTAATTTATATGGCGCTTTACAAATAGTCAGTACTTCATTACGGGCAACACGATTATCGTCTTTATCAACAATAGTTAATTTTAAATTACCGGTAACGGTGACACCATAATAAACTCCCTGACCATCAC
>NZ_JACFRE010000033.1:0-258 GCF_016101085.1 Gilliamella sp. W8123 | reverse complement strand
CGAACGAAGGCGGAAGGCAGTCACGTAGTGACCACTTGCGTGGTCGCCGCGGGAGATTGTAAAGAGGGTTGGCGGCAACCCTCTTTACTCGGACGTAATCACCGTATAGAAATAACCACCAAACAACAAAACGTCCGAAACGAAAAGAACTAAAAAATAAAGAACTAAAAAATTTGAGGAACGGGGTTTTTTGAAATCAAAATAGGGCTAAAAATAGGAGGTAAGATTTTGGTGTGTTGGTACTTTTATTATTAATGT